>JAYTDH010000216.1:0-17231 GCA_043736095.1 Gemmatimonas sp. | reverse complement strand
CGCTGGAAGGGGGTCACCATTGCCCGCTTCGCGCACCGACGTCTGCGCGAGAAGCCTCCCGCGGGAGGGGTGAGTGTGTTTCGCGAGAGCATCGCGCTTGATCCCGTGGTTGCCTCGGCCTGTGATCGCTTGCTCGACGCGCTCGACTGGAACGGCGTGGCGATGATCGAGGGGAAGCGTGACGTCGAACGCGGCGGTTGGCGCGTGATGGAAATCAATGGGCGATTCTGGGGCTCGCTCCAACTCGCGGTGGATTCGGGAGTGGATTTTCCAGCGATTCTGGCGCGGGCCGTACTCGATGGAGTGCTCTCCGCGCCGCCGACGTGGCGTGAGGGTGTGCGCCTGCGCTGGGAATGGGGGGATGTCGATCATCTGCTCATTCGTCTCCGTCGTTCGGCCGCGACCCTCGGCTTGCCACCAGATGCGCCGACCAAGTTGGGCGCGGTCGCGGCATTTCTTTCGCATCGGTTTGGCCGGGATCGCCTTGAGGTGTTTCGCTGGAATGATCCCCTCCCCTTCGTGATTGAGAGCCTCGCGCGGCTGGGAGTGCGGCCCTGACCCGCATCGTGCATCTCACCGCCCCAGCGCAGTTCGGCGGTCTTGAGAGCGTCGTCAGCGGATTGGCTTCTGCCAGTGCGGCGCGCGGGCATGACGTGACGGTCTTTCTCGCCCTCTCTCCGTCGGCGCCAGTGCCCTCGTGGACCGCTGCGTTGGAGCGCGCCGGCGTGCGGATTGCTGCAGAGCATGTTGGTAATCGGGCCTACTTGACGGAGCGCCGCCTCGTGCGCGCGCTCTTAGCGCGCGTGAACCCCGACATCGTGCATACCCACGGGTATCGCTCGGATGTCCTGCACGCGGGTGTTGCGCACGGGCGAGGGATCCCGGTGGTCTCGACCGCCCATGGATTCTCCGGGAAGATCGGCGGGCTCGCCTTCAATGAGAGAATGCAGGTGTGGTCATGGCGTCGCTTCGACCGGGTCGTCGCCGTGTCGGACGCCCTCCAGGCGCACTTGGTCTCGCTTGGCGTCCCGGCGACGCGGCTGACCGTGATTCGCAACGGATTGATTGCCCCACCACCACCGCTTGATCGAGACGAAGCACGACGAGCGCTCGGGATTCCTGCGAGTCCCTTTGTAGTTGGCTGGGTGGGGCGGCTGAGCGCCGAGAAGGATCCGCTCCTTGCGGTGGAAGCTTTCTCGGCACTCAATGAGGATTCTGCGGTGCTCTGCGTGGTTGGCGATGGCCCGGAGCGCGCTGTTTGCGAGGCGCGCGCGGAGGCGCTCGGCATCGGCGGCCGCGTGCACTTTGTGGGCGCGAAGCCTGATGCGGCCCAACTGCTTTCCGCCTTTGATGCGCTCCTGCTCAGCTCGCGTACGGAGGGGACACCGATGATCATCCTTGAGGCGGCCCTCGCCACGGTGCCGATTGTGGCGACGGCGGTCGGTGGTGTGCCCGCGGTGGTTGGCGGTGACGGTCTGTTATGCCCCCCCGGCGATGCCCAGGCGCTCGGTAGAGCGCTGCAGTCAGTGTTGAAGGACCGTGCAGGCGCCCGCGAGCGGGCGGCAGTGCTGAGTGCGCGCCTGCGTGCTGAGGAGGAGCAGGACGATTGGGTTGGGCAGTATCTCGCCCTCTACCATTCGCTGGTGCGCGCAAAATGAAAAAGCCCCGCGTGTTACGCGGGGCTTTTTGCTGTCCGGGAGCGCGGGCTTAGCGAGATCCCTTGCGGAAGAGCATCACTGGCACCGTCATCACCATAATCTTGAAATCCTCGGTGACCGACTGCGTGCGGATGTACTCGAGATCCGCCTCAACCTTCTTGCGCACGTCTTCAACGCTCGCATCGTAGGAGAGGGTAATCTGCGCCCGTCCGGTGATTCCCGGGCGGACCTGCTGGCGGTACTGATAGTCCTGCACTTCCGTGCGCAGGTTCTGGAAGATCGACGGCTGCTCCGGACGCGGGCCCACCACGTTCATTTCGCCGCGGAGCACGTTCAGGAGCTGCGGGAGCTCATCGAGGCGCGTCTTGCGGAGGAACTTGCCAATCGCGGTAATTCGCGGGTCGTTCTCGCCGCACCACTGCTGGATGTCCTCGCCCGGCTTGGCCGGACGCATTGTGCGGAACTTGTAGATCGTGAACGGCTTCCCGCCGATATCCTCTTGGCGGCGGAAGTTCCCGCCCATGCTGGTGCGACGGCAGAGCCCAACGCGAACCTGCTTGTAGAACACCGGGCCCGGCGAGGACAGCTTGATTGCGAAGGCCACCGCCGCCATGATCGGCGCGGTGATGATCAGTCCCAGCGCAGCCACCGCCACATTGAGTGCGCGGCGGCCCTGCTCCATATCGTGCGGATGTGCCTCGACCGGAAGGTCGCGGATCTCCGCGCGCTGGATCTTGGGGAGGATGGTGTGGAGGCCGAAGGTCGTCATACGCACTCACTCCTTCGCAGGAGCCGTGCCGCCAATGGCACGAACGTGCTGTATGCGTAAGTCTTTGTAGAACATATAGATACACGTGAGTGTATAATTGCGAGTCACTGCGGCAGTATGCGATGTGTTGTGTTGGCGCTACACCGTGGCGAACAATGCGCCAAGACTTTACATCCGCACCTGTGGCGGAAGCTCAAGTTCGAAGTAAAAACGCGTCCCAGCACCAGGGGTCGTTTCGTACTTGAGATCCGAGTCCATCGCCCGCAAAAGCTTCCGGCAGAGGGCGAGCCCCAGCCCCGTGCCCGAGAACATATATCCCGATCCCGCACGCGCCGCGCGCCCGGTGGACCGCCTAAACGGACGGAACAGATGCGGGATGGCCGCCTCGGGAATCCCGCGCCCCGTATCAACCACCGCAAACTCCACCTTGGAGGGTGTCGTCGCCCGTACCTGCACCTCAACACTCCCCTCGTCGGTGAACTTGAGGGCATTCGTCACGAGGTTGAGCAACACACGCCCCAACGCATGCGGCATCCCGATGCGCTGGTCGCTCGGCAGTTGCTGGAACACCATCCTCAAGCCCTTTTCCTCGGCGATCGGCCGCACCATCATCGCCACCCCTTCCAGCACCTCGGAGATCGAGAAGGGCACGCGGTCGCCATCCGGGACCTGGTCCCCCTGCCGCGCCATCTCGATCACGTCGGTCGCCATGGAGCCAATGCCGAGTGCCGCGCTGTAGATAAGACGCAGCTGCTTCCGCTGGACATCTGTCACCAGCCCCGACTGCCCGCGCTCCAGTAACTCGGCGAGGCAGCGGATGGAGGTGAGCGGGGAGCGCAGGTCGTGCAGCACCTCGGTCACCATGTTGAGCCCGTCGGGCCCGGAAATCTGCGAGTTGAAGTACCGGTCCCAGTCTGGCTCAAGCCGCTGGCGCATGGTGTCGAGCCCACGCATCAGACCGAGGATTCCCTTACGTTCCAGCTTATTGTCCAGAGACATCGCGCCGAGCAGCGAGCTCGCGATGCGCTCAAGAAGGAAGCGGGTGAGGGTGATATTCCCCTCGTGCGGGGCGAGCTCGCGCTCCTGCGAGGCGGCCTCGATTCCCGTAACCAACCAAGCCACAATACTTCCGACTTCCCCAGGCTCGTACGACTCCTCGAGCAGGGGCTCCCAGGCGTGCCGCACTTCTTCGCCGGCGAGTTGGAGCAGTGCGAGGGGTTCCCCACCGATGCCGAGCCCGCCGGGCACGGACCGGAGATGTCCGGAGCGTGCGGTGGAACGGGTGTCAGAGGCGGAGTCGGCCACGGTGGTTCTTGCTTGGTTAGTTGCGGTTCGGGCTCACGACGGCCTCGCGCTGCAGGCCATGGCGTTCCATCAAACGGTAGAGCGTGGTGCGGTCCACACCGGCAATGCGTGCGGCCTTGGACATGTTGCCTTCGGCGGCCGCCACGAGCTCCTCGATGTAGCGCCGTTCGAACTGCGCGATGACCTTCTCTCGCGCCTCGTGATAGCTCTGCGCGAGGAGGTCGAAGCTGAAATCCTGCTCGGCACCCGAGCCCGTCTTGGGGCGCGCGGCACCGTGTAGTGGAATATCGCCAGCGCGCACCGGCTGCCCCGGCTCGAGCAGCACCACGGTGTGTTCAATCGCGTTTTGTAACTCACGCACATTGCCGGGCCACGCATGGGCCTGCAACGCCTGAATTGCATCGTCGGACAACATCGGCATCCGCGTTTCAATTCCGCGGTGCTGACGCCAGTACTTCTTCAGGAAGTGGTTCGCTAACAGTACGACATCCTCGGGACGATTCCGTAACGGGGGAATCTCAATCGGGACGACGCGCAGTCGATAATAGAGGTCCTCGCGCAGCACCCCCTCACTCACGGCGAGATCGGCATTCCGGTTGGACGCGGCAATGAAGCGGACGTTCACCACGGTGCTGTTGGCATTGCTGCCCACGCGGCGCACGACGCCGTCCTGAATTACGCGGAGGAGCTTGGCTTGGAGAGGCTTTGGCATCTCCGTGAGTTCGTCGAGGAACATCGTGCCGCCGCTGGCGGTCTCAAGGAGACCGGCCTTGTCGCGAACGGCGCCGGTGAAGGAGCCCTTCACATGGCCAAACATTTCCGATTCGAGCAACCCCTCAGGGAGGGCGGCGCAATTCACCGCCACCAACTGCCGACGACTGCGGCGGCTCCGGCGGTGGATGTACTGCGCGATCATTTCCTTGCCGGATCCGGTCTCCCCAGTGATAAAGACCGACGCATCGGTGCCGGCGACCTTGCGAGCGAGCTCGAGGCAGCGGGCAAAGGCGGGGGAGACGCCGAGCGGGGCATCGTCGTCGCCGGGGGCCCCATTCACTCGGTCACCGCTCGTGACTTCTTCCTCGCGCCCGACCATAAGGGTATGCGCGGCGCGCCCGACGAGGATCTCGAGGTGGGTGGCCGAGAAGGGCTTGGGGAGGTAGTCCCAGGCACCGGTGCGGAGGACCTCGACATTCGAGGCGACGCTCGGGTTCCCGGTCATCACAATGACGAGAGGGGCGGGGGAGCGCTCCATCGCGGCCTTGGTGATCTCGACGCCGGTGATATCGGGGAGGTAGAGATCACTGAGGACGATGTCGAAAGCTCGGCGCTGGAGGAGGGCAATGGCCTCCTCGCCGCGGGAGGCGACTTCAACGCGGTAGCCGAGCCCGGTGAGGATGGCGCGGCAGGTCTCGCGCAGGGTCCGTTCATCGTCAACGATGAGGACCGAGAGCGTGGCGCGAAACTCGCCAGTGACGAGAGAGTTCTCCCGTCCGTTGGCGGAATCTGGTGGAGCAGGGAACGGGGAGGTCACGTAATGCTGGGTACTGAAGGGAGGGGGCAAAAGCTGGACTGCGCGCGGCTTAGGCGTCGCACAAACGCCACAACTGATTCGCCCACGCCATACTACCTACTACCTCTGACAGCCCCAGTCAAGCGTTTCATCTATAGACGGTAATTCGTGGTTGCTGGGGTGGCTGTATATTCGTCTCATCTTGATAGTTCCTCTGTCCGTATTGGGTGGCTGATGACTTTGGGTTCGAATGACATTCCGCCGCAGGGTGCAGCTTCTGGGATCGATCTCGGGAGTCTGGTGGCGGGGCGAAAAAATATTGATGACGAGGAAGGGGGAGGAATCGACCTGCGTCGGTACCTCTCCGCGCTCATTCGCTACAAGTGGTTGATTGTCGGGCTGATTCTAGCCGGATTGGCCGCTGGCGTCGTGGGCAGCATGTTCGTGAAGCCGCAGTACGAGGCGCGCGCCGCGGTGCAACTCCCGTCGGCAGGGCGGCAGTGGCAGCAGAATCCGACGGGCTCCGCTCCACTCGTGGACGGGCTCGGATGGGTGGAGCTGGTCCGCTCGTTCCAAGTGCTCGACGAAGTCATTCGCAAGCGTCGGGCTTATCTCCATCTCGAGAACCTCGGCGATTCGGTCTTCTTCTCCACGTTAGAGCTCGGGCCGAACTACCGCCCTGGTCAGTACAATTTCGAACTCCTTGGTGACGGCAATCTTAAGCTGAGTAGCGTCGATGGCACGATAGCAGAGAGCGCCATCGTGGGAGATTCCCTCGGCCGAAAGTTTGGCTTGCTTTGGGTGCCGAGCGGCACGATGACGGTGCGCGACGTCACGTTCCGCATCGCCTCGCTCCGCGATGCCTCGGTGGCGCTCGACGACAAACTTGTCACGGCACTCTCGAGGGACGGCTCGTCGCTGCGTCTTTCGCTGCGTGGGGACAATCCGGTCATCGCCGCCTCGATTCTCAACGATGTCGTCAATCGGTTCATCCAGGTCGCAACGACGCTCAAGAGTGAGAAGCTGACGACGGTCACCAGCGTGCTCGGCGAGCAGTTGGCCAGTGCCCGCAATGATTTGCAGGAGGCCGAGACCGAGCTCCAGCGATACAAGGTGCAGACGATCACGCTGCCAAGTGATGGCGCGGTGGCCAACACGGCTGGGCTGAGCGAGACGAACCCGGCGAAGCAGGCGTTCTTCCAACTGCGCGTGGATCGCGACGTGCTCGAGCGCGACCGGCAGTCCATTGCGCGTGCGCTCTCCTCGGCGGCCGATACGTCGCGCTCGCTCGCGGTGAGCCTTGGCACCATTGGCGCCGTCCGCGAATCCAAGGAGCTCTCGGCCGCGATTGCCGATCTCACCGAGAGGCGCGCGCGCCTGCAGCAGTTGCGCGTGGCCTTCGCGTCCGGTCATCCGCGGGTGCGTAGTGTTGAGTCGGAAGTCTCGACCCTTGAACGCCAGACCATCCCGGCGCAGGCGCGCTCACTGATGGCGGACATCGACCAGCAGATCGGCGATGTGGATGCTCGCATCGGTGCCTCGTCGCGTGAGATGCAGCAGATCCCGGTGCGCTTCACCGAGGAAGCCCGTCGCGAGCGCAACGTCCAGGTGGCGCAGATGATCTACACGCAGCTTCAGTCGGCGTACGAGCAGGCGCGCCTCTCCGAGCTGAGTGCGGCCCCGGATCTCCGCCTGCTCGATGCGGCGGTCCCGCCGACGAAGCCGCTGAGCGATCAGGTGACGCAGGTCATTCTCCTTGGGCTCCTTGGCGGGCTGTTGCTCGGCGTTGCCATGGCAATCCTCCTCGATATGTTCGACAGCCGGATTCGATATCCCGATCAGGTGACGCGCGACCTTGGCCTGCCGATCCTCGGTGCGCTGCCGATGCTCGGGAAGGGGCCGGACGGCATGCCCAATCGCGACGATGTCTCTGCCCTCTTGGAGGCCACGCGTGCCATACGCATGGCGCTGGTCTACGCGCACGGCACCGCGGGCCCATTCGTCACGACAATCACGAGCCCCGGGCCGGGCGACGGAAAGTCCTTCACGTCGGCGAACGTCGCCAAGGCCTTCGCCGCGTCGGGACGCAGCACGATTATCATTGACGCCGACAATCGTCGCGGCGTGTTGCATCGCGCCTTCGGCGTCGAGCGCAAGCCTGGGCTGATGGAGTTGCTCTCGGGCACGTCCAGCTTTGAGGAAGTCGTGCACTCCATCGACGACGCCGGCATCGATTTCATGGCGACCGGCACGCGTATGGCGGCGGCACCCGAAATGCTCGCGTCGCCGAAAATGCAGCAGCTGCTGGCCGAGCTTCGGACCCGCTATCAGGCAATCATCATCGACTCTCCTCCGCTCGGCGCGGGAGTCGATCCGCTCATTCTCGCCTCGCTGACCGGGAGTCTGGTATTGGTGATCCGCAACGGCGTCACCGACCGGGCCTTCGCGGGCGCGCGTCTCGATGCGCTCCATAAGCTTCCCATTCGCGTGCTCGGTGCGATTCTCAACGACGTGCGCGCGACTGAAGGGATGTATCGCTACTACTCCTATATCCCCGGCTATCGCTCCGAGGACGAAGTGGAGTCCGAGGAGCAGATGCATCGCCGCATCGCCGCGGGGAACAAGCGGTAGTTCTTGCGCTGGCGTAACATCAGCATGCAAAGCGGGGCCGGCTGAACAGCCGGCCCCGCTTTGCATGCTCTGACTGCCGAATCAGTTCAGGGTAGCTTCGAAACGGCTGACGCTCAGGCGACGCCCCGGCACTGCATCGGCACGGGAGCGGCGCATCGCCGCACTCGCGCGCGAGAGCATGTCGCTCGGATCAATGGGTGCCTCCGAATAGTTCTGCACGGCGTCGTAGCCGACGGCGACATTCACATCCTCGGTCCCAAAGATGCGGCTTGCCGCTTCGGCAAGCCGTTCGGCGAGTCGCTCGGCACCCGCCGAGTCGGTTCCGCCGGCGACGATGGCGAACTCGCCAGGGCCGAGGGTGCCGATGACATCGGAGGATCGACCGGTGGCGCGCAGGATGTGCGCGAGCTCCTCCATAATCCGCTCGGTCGCGTCGGGGACGTTCGCCATCATCGGCGTCACCACGATGCAGGCCAGCGGCTCCTTGTGGCGGAAGGCCTGTGACCCGACTTCCCGGGCGCGACGGGCGAGCCCGCGGAGGTTGTAGAGGCCGGTGAGCTCGTCCAGGAGTCCTTCCTCGCGCACGCGATCGGCTTCCATCTTGGCGCGAACCATGGCGTCAAGCCTGAGCGGGAGCTCCTCGCCATCGATGGCCGCGCCGATGTAGTCCCACGCACCGGCACGGAGGGCCTCCAACCGTCGCTGACGGCTGGTGTGCCCAGGGCTCGTCATGATGATCGGGGTGCTCGGGCTGACATGCGAATTCTCCCGCAGTTCGCGGACAACGTCGAAGCCGTCGCGGTCCGGGAGATCGGTGTCGACGAAGATGAGATCCGGACGCGCCTCAACTGCCCGCTCGATGGCCTGCTTTCCCGTGTACGCGCGCAAGACGGCGTACCCGTGCGGTCCGAGAATGCTCTCGAGGGACCGGGAGTGCCATTCCTGACTGTTGGCAATCAGGGTGAGCGGCGGACGGACGCGTGGACGAGGAGCGGTCATTTATTTGCGAGTGGTCGAGGTCACGACTCAGGACGATCGAGCAGCCCTAAGGGTGCACATTCACCATTACTGCACATATCGTGCTCCCCAGAGAATATTACGGAAGTCGCTAAATGACAATGGTTTGCGATATGAGAAGCGGCCGGAAAAACCTTTGTGCGATGCGTCACAGCCACACCTCGGCTCGGGTGTGACGCGCCCTTGCAACGCTTCGTCCTTGTAGCGTCTGGCTCGCCCGTCCGAGTATTCTTGACCTCATGAAACGCATGCGACGCTTTTCCTCCCGACTCCTGGTGACCCTCTTGGTCGCCTCCGTCTTTGCGCCCCTCGCGGTGTCCGCGCAGGCCGACTTGCGGTCCGCGTGGACGGCGTCCCGCGCGGAGCTCGAGCGACAGGTGGCACAGCTGGACGCCTTGGCTGGGTCTCCCGCGTACTCGGAGCGAGCACGCACGCGCTCGGCGGAGGAGGCGGCGAGGATTCGCCGCCGGCTCAGCGAGGGGGACTTTCGGATCGGCGATCGCATCTTCATCGAGATCGAGGGGGCGATTCCGGAGGGCATCGAACGGACGGTGCCGACGCTGAGTGATATGCGGGACACCGTGACGGTGCTGGACGGCGCGCGAATCAATGTGCGGAACATTGGCGAAGTCTCACTCCTCGGAGTGTTGCGTTCGGAGCTGCAAACTCGCGTGAACAACGCGGTGAACGAGGTGTTCCTCAACTCCCGCGCGACGACAAGGCCCTTGGTGCGGATCGCGGTCTTTGGATCGGTGGGACGTCCCGGCTACTTCAACCTTCCGCTGGAAACGCGCCTCGACGACCTGATCATGCTTTCAGGTGGCCCCACGATTGATGCCGCGACGGGCACCATGCGCATCATACGGGGTGATCTCGTCGTGCTGGACAAAAACGAGGTGCGTGCGATGATCGCGGCGGGCACCGTGATTGGCGAAATGGGCCTGCAAGAGGGGGATCAACTGATGGTGGAGCGCGGCGCGCAGCGACTCGACCGTCAGCAGACGTTGCAGTACGCCTTCCTCTTTCTTTCGCCGATCATTTCGGGGTTGGTGTTCCGCGTGCTGCGCTGAGCGCACGCGGCGTCGGCTCCCACGTCGGCGTTCCCGCACCGAGGATTGCGCGCTTCCACGCGACGATTCCAGCCCAGGTCCCGGACACGAAGTAGGCCCCCATGGCCGCGATTTTGGGGGCCTTTCCGTTGCGGGGCCACCACCAGCCAGTCGCCGCCGAGAGAAGTCCCGCGCCAATGGTGAGCAGCGTGAGGTGCGCAAATAGCGCCAACGACGGCACGGCAAACGGCATCAGGTATGCCGCGCTGCTCGCGGCAACCACGCCAATCACAACGGCGAATGGCACCAGCCACCGAACGAGCTTGTGGCTCCAGAGCATCCACGCGAAGACGCCATGTCGGAACGGATTCAGTAGCGCGTGGTGGTAAAAGAGCGTCTGAATTCCCCGGCTCATGGTGCGAATCTTCCGGCGATACTCGATCTGCATATTCGCCGCGCGGGGGACAAAACAAATGGCCTCGTGCACGCTCACGGCGCGCAGCCCATGGAGGTGCGCCCAGAGTGCGGAGGCGAAGTCCCGGCTCAGGTGCGCCGGCAGTGGTCGGCGATGCAACGAGGCGCGGATGGCGTACAGGCACCCCGACGAGCCAATGATGCCGCTGACCGCGGTCTCCAGGTCGCGGATGCGCATTTCATACCGAACGTAGGCGGCCTCACTGGTATGTCCCTTGGCCCCCACGGAGGAGACGGAGATGTCGCGTGCCGATGCCGCGCCGACGCCCGGATCCTGAAACGCCGAGATCAATCGCTTGATTGCGTCGGGGCGCACCGTGACCGAGGCGTCCGTGTTCACGATGATGTCGCCGGTGAGCGAGGCGAATGCACGGTTCTCGACTTCCGTCTTTCCGAGACGTCCCTCAATCCGCAGGAGTTCGATTCCGCGCGCGGCGTACTCGCCGACGAGCGCGTCCGTCCCGTCCGTCGATCCATCGGACACCACGAGGATCTGTCGGCGATCGGTTGGGTAGTCGAGCGCGACCAACGCATCGAGTACGGGGCGCAACGTCTCCTGGGCATTGTACGCCGGCAGGGTGATGCTGATGCGCGGCCATTCCCTCGGCTCGCCCTGCATGACCGGGAGTGCCTGCCTCACCTGCGCGAGGAGCCACAGCAACAAGGGATACGCGATGTACGCGTAGGTCCCGATGCCGATGCAGACCGCGAGGATGTTCAGCCAAGAGGTCATGGTCACGGCATCACACGGAGCGACGTTCGGACTTGGCGCGTGAACGCAACAAGCGCTCCAGCCAGCTCGAGTCGCTCTTTGGCGCCTCGTGCGGCGCCACCGGAAGCGGCATCTCACCCGCGAGCATTCGTGCGGGATTCTCCTCGGTGAGCCTGATGGCCTGCGCCTGTGCTCCTTCGGCATGTAACTGCTCAACGGCGCGCTGCGTGGCGGGGATGCCGCGTGCGTGATAGTCACTCGAGAAGTATTCGGCCCAGCCGAGCGCGAGAATGCGTTGCGCGGTGCGCATGGCCGGCTCGCCATGCTGTCCCATCAACGAGCCCGCATTCATCTGGAAAACGGCACCCGCTTCGCGGAGCCGCCCAAGCATGGCGAGCTGCGGTTCGAGGTTCCGATACCGCTCCGGATGCGCGATGATCGGCTGCCATCCCTGTGCGACGAGGTTGCTGACGCCCCATTCAGCGTTTGGCGGGAGACGAAGCCCGGGGAACTCGCACAACACAAAGCGACCCCCGTTCAAGCGAATCCGCGCGTCACTGAGGTCCACTTCGGGTTCATCGAGCATCACCTCCGTGCCGCGCTTGAGTTCCGGAAGGCCCGGCGTCTGTGCGACGACGGCAGTCAGCTCAGCCCACGCGAGATCAAACTGCCCAAGGCGCTCCGCGAGGGCGTCGCGCGAGTGCGTGAGGGACGCATCGAAGTGCGGCGTGGTGATGCAGGTCGTGATTCCCTGTGCCGACATGGCCACGAGTGACTGGATGGACTGCTCGACTGAACGTGAGCCGTCGTCCACCCCGGGCATCAGGTGGCTATGGAAATCCACAATCCTCGACATACGGGGAGCGTAACCGCAAAGACAGGGCAAGGCTAGCCGCACGAAGCCGATTTACCAGTGTCCAGCTCGAGCGCGCGACCCCCGCGTACTTCCCCGCGCCAACAAGCAGAGGCGCGATTCGCGACTGCTTATGAATCGGGCTGGCCTTCGTACTTCAACGCACGAGGGGTCGGCTCCCACGTGGCGGCGCGCTCATTCGTGATCGTACGTCGCCACGCGCCAATCGCTGCCAAGACGCTGCTGACGAAATACGCGGCGGTCGAGGCCAATTGCGGAGGCTGTGTTCCACGGGGCCACCACCACCCGATCGCGCCAAGCGCGGCGGGCATGAGGGTCACGACAATCAGTCCGATACCATCGGCTTGCACGAAGGCCGTCGAGTCAAAGAGCAAGTTCACACCCAGCGCCAGCGTTGCTCCCCACCCGATGATCACCGCCACGGGCACGAGCCAGCGCAGCAGCTTATGACTCCACAACATCCAGGCGAAGACCCCGTAGCGAAAGGGGTTCAGCAGTTGCTTGCGATAGAACAGCGTCTGCAACCCGTGGTGCATGGTGCGAATCTTCCGCCGGTACTCGATTTGCATCGACGCAGAACGCGGAACGAAGCACAGGGCGTCTGAGACGGATACGGAGCGCAACCCATTGAGGCGCGCCCACAACGCCGAGGAGAAGTCGCGACTCAAGTGCGTCGGCACGGGCCGATCGTGGAGGTGGCTTCGGACGGCGTAGAGACTTCCCGAGGCCCCAACGATGCTCTCGACCGCGGTCTCGAGTTCCCGCACCCACATCTCGTAACCGACGTAGGTCCCCTCGTTGGACGGCCCCTCGGCGCCGACGGAGGCGATACTGATGTCGCGCGATGAGGCAACGCCAACCGTGGGATCCTGAAAGGCCGCGATGAGTTTCTTGATGGCATCCGGCGCGACGGTGACGGATGCATCAGTGTTGACGATGATGTCTCCGGTGAGTGCACTGCACGCCGCGTTTTCGACCGCGGTCTTTCCCTGCCGGACGGGAAATGCGAGCAATTCGACGCCGCGCCCCTCAAACTCACGAACGAGTGCCTCGGTGCCGTCCGTCGATCCATCACTCAGCACCACAATTCGGCGCCGATCTGCGGGATAGTCGGCGGCGACGAGTGCCTCGAGTACCGGGCGCAACGTCCGCTCAGCGTTGTATGCCGGCAGTGCAATCGAGATGAGGGGCCACTCCGCCGGGTCGTTCCTCACGATCGGCGGCTTGCGCCGGAAATGCGCGAGCAACCACAACGCCGCCGGATACCCGAGATAGGCATACAGTGTCAGCGCCGCGCAAATCGAGATGAGGATGAGCCAGAAGGAAATCATCGTGGAATGCTGGAGGCAAAAACCGAAATCTCGTTGTGTGCCTCATGAGCTGGCCGGGCAACATATCTCGGTATGCAGGAGCGTAATCGCCGTCGAGACACTCGGCTAGTCGGCACGATGCGGATTAACGCCCTAGTTCGATTTCGTCAGGTGGTCGGCAGAGCGCAGACCCAGTTGCCCGTGACTGAAGAGGCCGCGGGGCAGACAGCCAGCGCCACTCGCTCGGTCACGCTGAGGTGAACTTCCGTCAAAGATAGCACCCGGCTCTGACAGCGCGTCGGTGCCCGAGGGCGCGCGAGGGGGCGGTTCTCGCGGGGGGAGTCGTCCAAAATGAAAGACGATGGCCCCGCCGGTGCCGGCGGGGCCATCGTCGTAGCGGAAGCGCGCGCTAGTAGTTCAGCGTCATGGTAGTCCTCTAATCGTTACTATAAAATACCGGCTTATCTGGCCGATTTATCAAGGAAAATGCCCTCATTTCCTCGGGGGGGGCCTTGAATACACCGGCATCCCGCAACTTGGAAACCTCCTCCTGAATCTTTTCCATCCGCTCCTTCTTGTACCATCGGTCGAATAGCTCAACGACGTTTTGGTATGGGCTGCTACGGGGATCGTTGTGGCGCTGGGTAATGATCGACGCGTAGAGCACGACGACTAAAGAACTGTACACAGTGGCACAGGGCAGGAAGGCCACATCGGGATCCGCCAAGCCGTGATTGAAGTGCATCGACCACGTCTCGAGTCTATTGAGCAACCGCACGGTCAGCTCGCGACCCTCCGCGTTCAGTGACTTGACCCACTGCAGCGCTTTCTCTGCCTTGACGTCATCGATTTCCTTGGGGAAGGAGACCTTGCTCCCGTCGGAGACGAATCGCTTCACGTTGTTGGCGGCAAAGTTGAAGGTCTGATCGAAGGCGCGCGAGCCATCCAGCCGCGTAAAGAACACGCGCACGCGATTGAAAGGGATGATGCTTCCCGCGCCCTGTTCCAGCGTCGCCATCGCGCCGGGGAACTCCGTGACGAACGAGAGTCCGGTGGCGAATCGCACGCCATCTGCCGGGCCCCTGAGTTCACGGCCGCAGCTGAGGAGCGAGAGAACGCAGGCCGCACTCGCGACCCCGAGTAGGCGAGAGGGGGTCCACGACGGCGGAAAATGCACATTCCTCGATTTTATCGAGGGTGCACGGAGCGCGATAGAGAGAAAATCCCCGATATGGTGTAACGGACGTCACAGCGCGCGCGCGGCCGTGCCCCGCGTGCTCTGGGTGCCCCGCGTGCTCCGCCGACTCGGGTTGGCGAACGGATGATCAGCTGATGGCTAGCTGAGGAACAAGAGTCCCACTCCGACGGCCGCAGGGAGCGCCTGCACGTAGAGGATGCGCTTGCTCACGGTGGCGGCGCCAAATACTCCGGCCACGATCACGCAGTTCAAAAAGAAGATCGCCACACCTCGCCCCTCGGCACCGAGGATTAGCGACCAGATCAATCCGGCGGCGAGGAAGCCGTTGTAGAGCCCTTGGTTGGCAGCGAGCACTTTGGTGATCGCTGCTTTCTCTGGTGTGTTGCGGAAGACGCGCAATCCCGCGGGCTTCTCCCACAGAAACATCTCGAGCACAAGGAAGTAGAGGTGCAGCAACGCGACAAATCCGATCACGAGTTGGGCGGCGAGGGGCATGGGGACTCCGGCGTGGGGGCGCTGTCAGCGACTAGCGGGGGATTCTGCGGTGCGCGAGACTTGAAGATGCGACTAAGCGAACCACGAGGCGAGGAGGGGAGGGTGTCGAGGCGGCCGTCGAGTGTGGTGACGGCTGTCGTGGCTATCTGTGCGGCCGTGGCCGCAACCTCTGCGTTTTACGTCTTTACGCGACGCTGATCGCTTCGTCGCGTTGCGCGGAACGGCACAGGGGGCGCGCGCTGAGTGCGCTGACCTCAAGCCGGGTTGGATTTTCTGTGATGACTTTGATGTGGATCGGTTGAGTCGGTATTTCGAACATCGCTCTATCGACGGAAGCTTTGTCCGAGCTCGCGGTGTCGGCCGTGATAGCTCCTTCGGCATGCGCGCGCGGTGGAAGGCGGGCCAGGTGGATGCGGGATTTCTTCACCTCGCGATCGGGAAGACTCCGCAGAACTACATGCGTCCAGCGGACGCCGGGACCGCGAAATATCGTGAGCTCTACTGGCGACTCTATCTCCGACTTCAGCCGGGATGGGTCGGAGGAGGAGGCGACAAGCTGTCCCGCGCATTTGTATTCGCGTCACCTGACTCCTGGGCGCAGGCGATGATCGCGCATGTGTGGAGCGGTACTTCAGAATCGCCGAGCGGAGCCTACCTCGTGCTCGACCATGCCCGCGGAACGAACGCCACCGGCACGCTCGTCACGAACAAGTACAATGACTTCGAGCACTTCTACTGGCTCGGTGGCGCACGAGGACAGCGCGCAATTTTCACCGGAGCAGACATTGGCCGGTGGCACTGTATCGAAGCACGCGCACGCCTAAATGATCCGAGCCAGTCCAATGGCAGCGCGAGCTTGTGGATCGATGACGTGCTCGACGCCGAACGCACCGGTCTCAACTTCCTCGGCAACTTCAGCGAGTACGGTATCAACGCCGTCTACCTCGAGAACTACTGGAACACGGGAAGCCCAAAGGCACAGGAACGCTACTTCGACAACTTCGTCGTCAGCACACAGCGCATCGGCTGCCTCTGAGCTCGCGCGCGGCACGCCAGTCGTGCGCGCCGCGCCGTCGCCCCCCTACTTGAGCTGATCCAGCCCGCGAATCAACCGCGCATAGAACCCCACCGCCGTCGCGTAGTCCTGTACCGCGAGCCGCTCATTCACGCCATGAATGCGCGCGACATCGGACTCGCCGAGCGGCACCGCAAGGAACCGGTACACGCGGGCCGAGTGGGCGCTCCAATGCTGCGCGTCGGTCCCACCCATCACGAGATACGGGAGCACAGGGATTTGCTCTCCGGGTGCCATGCCGCGAATCGTGTTGGCGATCAGCTGATACGCCGGCGAATCGGTATCCGAGACGGGCGAGGGATCCGCGGTCGCCGAATCCATCGGCGCAATGGAGATCATCGTGTCCGCGATGATCTCGCGCACGCGCGCCGTCACCGTCGCGCGCGTCTCGCCCGGACGAATGCGGAAGTTCACAATCGCTGTTGCTTCAGGGGGCAGCACGTTGTCCTTCACGCCCGCGTTGAGCATCGTCGGTGCGATGGTGGTGCGGAGCAACGCCGAGCCCATCGGCGACGTCGAGAGCATGCGCTCGACGATCGGGCCTGTGAGCCAGAGATTCGCGAAGACGATCCGCGATCCGAACGGCGCGTAAGGGGCAAGCGCCTCGAGCATCCCGGTGGTCGGCCCCTCCAATGAAGCCGGAAAGGGCTGCGATTCCAATGTCGCGATCGCGCGGCTGAGCGCGCCCACCGCGGTGCGCGGCGGCGGCATGGACGAATGCCCACCCTGCGCGCGCGAGCTGAGTCGCAACGAGAGATACCCCTTCTCGGCAATGCCCACGATGGCCGCCCGCCCTTCGATACCTGGGAGTAAGCCAGCGGCCATGACGCCCCCTTCGTCGAGCACGAGGGCGGGCTTCACGCCACGCGCGACCAGCGTATCCACGATCGCGCGCGCGCCGAACACGCCGCCCACTTCTTCATCGTGTCCGAAGGCGAGGTAGATGGTGCGCGGCGGCACGAAGCCCTGTGCGACGAGTCCCTCGATGGCTTCGATCGCCGAGATCACGGTCGTTTTATCGTCGAGCGTACCGCGGCCCCACACATAGCCGTCGGCAATGTCGCCAGAGAAAGGATCGTGCATCCAATCGGCGCGATTCTCCACGGGCACGGGGACGACATCCATGTGGCCCATCAGCACAACGGGCTCGAGCG
>JAYTDH010000215.1:0-2545 GCA_043736095.1 Gemmatimonas sp. | reverse complement strand
AGCGCCATCTCGAGCCGGCAGGCATCAACGTTCCGATACAGAAGCTCAGCGTCGGCGCGCGTGATTCCTGCGGCCCAGAGACGCACCATCAACTGCGCCCCCCAACTCTCCTGCACGAGCACCACCGCATCGTGCACCCCAGCCTCCGCTGCTTCGCGCTCAGGCCCGAGACGCATGGACCGCATGCCGTTCTGATACGTCGGCACACGCACCACGAGAATGGTGATGACCGCATAGACGAAACCGGCGCCGAGTGCGCCCCGTGTCGCACGCCAGCCTGCCGTGCCAGCCCCGAAGCGCTCGTGAAGCGCGCGCACACCGCGCGCGCTCCACAACACGAGCAGAGGCAGCAGCGCAAACACGAAGCGCGGGCCCAGGTAGAATCCATCGTGCCAGTACGCCCAGTAGCCCACGAGCAAGCCGCCACCGGCCACCAACAGGTACCGATCCATCGCGCGCAGCGACCGCGATCCCCAGAGCCCAATCGCCGGAAGAAGCAACGCGGGAAACGGAGTTTCGAAGAGATAGGTCGAGAGCCGCGTGAGGTAGAGCGAGATTAACTCGACACCGCGCGCCGGCGTGTGCGCGTCACCCCACGCGGCCTGATGGAAGCCGAGGGAATGCCCCGCCCCCCAGAGCAGGTCGTAGCCGAAGCGGAGAGGATGTCCGGTGGTCTGCACATTCACCCACATCATCGCACTCGCGGGGATCGCGACCCCGAGTCCCGAGAGCACCCAACTCAAAATCGCGGAGTGATCCGCGCGATTCTCGCGAAAGGCGCGCCACATCAACCAAGCGCCAGCCGGCAGCGCGAAGGCCGCGGCATCGAGCGGCCTGATCGTCGCGGCGACACCAAGTCCGAGTCCCGTTATGAGTCCCCACCACCGCGAGGCACCCGGCACAGTCGCGCGCGCAAGCCCGAGCATCGCCACGAGCAACCAGAGCAGGACGGTCGCGTGATTCATGTGCGAGCCAAACATGAATGCACCGAACGGCGCGAGCGCAAACAACAGCACCGTACCACGATACCAGCGCCGCGTTGCCTGCGGCTCCAGCACACGCAACAGGCGGGCGAAGCAGAGGACACTCAACGCACCGACCACCGGACCAACCAACCACTCCGCGCCCACCCACACACCGAGCACGAGCATCGCGGGACCGCCGGCCGGATACTGCCCGAACGACCGCACGCCAAGATCCACCTCGTGCATGATGGAATAGAAAGCGCGCGGGGCTCGCGTGAGATGCGTAAGTGCGCCACTCGCATAGTCCCGCGCTTGGAGCACCTGGACAATTTCGTCAATCAGGAGCGGACGTCCGGCGAACACCCACTGCGCGATGACGGCGTACAGCACCAGCGCGCCCGCCACCACCGAGAGCACAAATCGCCAATCGTCGCTCGCGGCCACGCGCTCAGTGTGGTCCGGCGTGATTGGTCGGTCTCGAGTCACGAACCAGACGAGCCCACCCACTCCCAAGCAGAGCGCCGTGCCCAGTGCCCAGTCGGTGAGGCGCGGCCAGTAGTCTGTATCGAGCTCGCCGCCGGGGATCAGCGCTGTCCAGGGCAGCAGCGATCCGAGGAGGAGCACGAGGGCGACGAGTCGCGTCACCACTTCCCGAGTTCGAAGAGCAGGTTCTGGAGATCCGCTGGACTTACGCCGGGAATACTCGCGGCTTCCGCAAGTGTAGCGGGGCGACGTGCGGCCAGCTTCTGTCGCGCCTCCACGCTCACGTTCCGCAACTCAGCGTACGCCACGTCGTGCGGGAGGGCGACAGTCGCCATGCGCTGCAGTCGCGCCGCCGCGTCGCGCTCTCGTACGAAGTAGCCAGCGTACTTGAGTTCAAGATCCGTCGTGCGCACGGCCTCGGGGTCGAGCGCCCCTCCAACTGCCGTCGCGTGCAATAAATGTCCAAGTGCTACTTTTTGACGTCGTGCGACCTCGACAATCGGCATCGCATGCAGGAGCGGCGTCTCGCCGACCGCGAGCAATACGGGATCCGCCTGCGCCGCGGTGATGCTTGTCGTGCGCGCGAGGCGGTCCGCCTCACGCTCATCCGAGAGCCGCCGTTCAGCCAGCGCGCACTCGTCGCTGGTGAGCATGCCCAGTTCGGCGGCGAGGGGATAGAGTCGCGCGATCGCGTTGTCTTGCCGCACGGTAAGTCGGAACTCTGAACGCGACGTGAAGAGTCGATACGGCTCATCGACCCCGCGGGTGACGAGGTCGTCGACCAACACGCCGATGTAGGAGCGGTCGCGACCAAGCGTTACCGGGGCGAGCTCAAGTGCCGCCGCCGCCGCATTGATGCCGGCGAGCACGCCCTGTCCCCCCGCTTCCTCGTACCCGGTGGTGCCGTTGATCTGCCCAGCGAGAAAGAGCCCAGCGAGCGCGCGCGCTTCGAGGGTCGGGAGCAACTGTGTCGGCGGCACGAAGTCGTACTCAATCGCGTACCCAGCGCGCGTCATCACCGCCTGCTCGAGTCCGCGAATGCGCTGCAAGAGGGCGAGCTGTGCATCAACCGGGAGCGAGGTTGAGAGCCCGTTCAC
>JAYTDH010000214.1:0-4658 GCA_043736095.1 Gemmatimonas sp. | reverse complement strand
CCGTCCGGCAAGCCAGCCATGGTGCGGGCCATGCGACACCTCCTCACGGTGGGAGTTGCCGGAAGATACTACCGAAATACCTCTAAGTGAAGAGTATTGCGCCTAACCCCACGTTCTGCCGCGGCGGCCCAGCCGCCGACTGCCGCAACGATCGTTGGGTGCCGGTCGGGTCGTCAGAATCCAAACGCCGCTCGACCCTGCCGTCGGCGTCGACCATGGGGACCGGGACACCACGACTCACTCACGACCAACGCTCAGGTCGGACAACCGCGCCGCCACTCCGGGGTTCCCCGCGAACCGCGCCGGATGCGTCCGCGTGTGCACCGCCTTGAGCCGTGCGATCGAGACATGCGTGTAGATCTGCGTCGTCGACAGCAGCGCGTGTCCCAGCATCTCCTGCAGATCTCGAATATCCGCGCCGCCGTCGTGCATGAGCGTCGCCATCGTGTGTCGGAAGATATGGCAGCTTCCGGATTTCCCGAGTCCGGCCGCCAGCACGTAGCCATGCATCCGCTCGGTGAGGCGCGTCGGTCGCATGCGCGCCCCGCGCGCGCCCAGGAAGATCGCGCCCGGGTCGTGGTCACGCAGGAGCTGTGGACGGGTGTGATCCAAGTAGCGATGCGTCCAGTGGATCGCCCGGTCGCCGATCGGCACCAGTCGGTCCTTGCGGCCCTTCCCTTCACGAATGAAGAGCACCCCGCGCTCCGCGTCCAGATCGGGGAGGTCGAGTCCGATGAGTTCCATTCGCCGGATGCCGGTCGAATAGAACACTTCCAGGATCGCGCGGTCGCGCAGACCGAGCGTCGTCGCGGGATCGGGACGCGCCAACACGCGCTCCGCTTCGCTCGCCGACAGGATCGCCCGTGGCAGCCGCCGCGGGAGACGCGGCCGCTCCAGCCCGGCGGTCGGATCGGTCGCAAGGTGACGCGTGCGCACGGCCCACGCGAAGAACATGCGCACCGCGGTGATCAGGTTCGCTTGCGTGCTCCCGCCCCGTTCCGGCGCACCCTCCATCCCCATCCGTGCGAGCACCATGCGGGCGCGTTCGAGCCCCTCAGCCGTCACCTCGGCCGTACGCGTCACACCGCCCACCGCCAGGGCTCCGGCCCAGCGCTGCAGATGCGCCCGCCGCGCGCTCGTCGTCGCCGGCGCGAACCCGTCGGCGAGCAGCGACGCCACGTGTGCCGCCGCGTCAGACTCGAGTCCCGCAGGCGCGGCGCACACCGGACGCGTGATGGTTCCCCCTTGCATCGGCGGCGACGGCGACCCGCTCCGCGCCCCCACGCGGCGCGCCGGAAGGACACCCTGCAGCAGCGCGCACAGGCTCGCGGCTGCCGGCGCGTGGACGCGCGCGAACGTGCACACGTCGAAGCCGCGCGGCAGTGGGACCCGCTGCGCACCGATCCCGATGGCTGCGAGCGCGTCGGCAACCCGCCGCGCCGCGTGATTCCCCTCCGCCGTGGCCGCAAACGCCACCTGCACCCGCTTGAGGTCAGCGCGCGTGAGCAGGTCGGCCAGCGCGTCGGCGGTTGCGGTCGGATGCGACACCGCGAGCACCCGGTGCTGGCCCACGCTCCAGAAGAGCAGGGCGTCGAGCACGTCATCGCAGAGGATGAGGTCGCCGCTCTCCGCGATCGCTGCCGCATTCCAGAGCGCCCACTGCCGATTGGGGAGTGCGCGCGCGGGGCGCGGGGCCCCGCGCGGTGCGGCGATTCGTCGACCGTAGCACTGCTGGACCGAACCGGCCGCATCCACCAGTGGGACCACGATGCAGCCGGCGAAGTGCTCGTGCCCCGAGGCGCGCAACAGGCCCTCCGCACGCAGGGCAGCGCGCAGGCCCGTGGCCGAGATGGTCGCTGCCGCGGCGAGGGTCGGGACGGCGCGTCCGAGGGTGCGATCGGAGAACCCCAGTCGGAAGTGGCGGATCAAGGTGGGGTCGGCCAGACCGAGGTGCGCGAGGAACGCCAGCGCGGGAGCACTGTGCGGGAGAGCCGCCTGATAGAAGTCCGTGATGCGGTCGAGCGTGTCGCTGGCCGCGGGGGCTGGCGCACACCAGCCGAGGTCAACGCCGCTCGCACCAAACGTGGTGAGCACGAACGTTGGAGTCTCGCCGCCGTCGAAGGGTTGCGTGCCGTCACCGGCGCACGCAGGCGGTCGAGCACGGGACATACTCGGCCAAGAATCACGCTCTGCCGCGCGTCGGGACGCGGGGCGCCCGACGCGTCGAGGCGGTATCTTTCGAGACATGATCAGACCGACAGATGCGCAGGCGCGTGCATGGATGCTGCAGTGGCGTGCGGCGGGACCCGCCTTGGCGCGGGTGCGCGCCGCGGAGCTTGAGAGTGTCGATCTATGGCGAGTCGGGGACGAGCTCGAGGAGGCGCTCTGGGCGCGGGTACGAGCAGAGCCGGCGGCGACGTCCACCGGCCTCGTCGAGCAGCAGCGGCTCTTCGCACGGGCGTCGCGCCGGTGAGGTCGCTGCTGCAGGCGGGCGCCAGAGTGCAGGCCCGGCTGCTCGCGCGCGGCCTGCGGTTCTGCTTCATTGGCGGCATCGCGAACTTCCGGTGGGGCACGCCCCGGCTGACGAACGATCTGGACTTGACCGTGCACGCCGGCTTCGGCGGCGAGGAGCTGGTGATCACCGCGCTGCTCGCGGACCTCGCCCCCCGCCTCCCGGACGCCGCGGACTTCGCACGGCAGCATCGGGTGTTGTTGTTGCGCACGGCCGACGGGTTCGCCGTCGATGTGGCGCTCGGCGCGATGCCGTTCGAGGAGGGCGCGATCGCGCGGGCCACGGACGCGGAGCTGGCGCGCGGGGCCGTGCTGCGGACCTGTTCTGCGACGGACCTGGTGGTGCACAAGGCGTTCGCCGGTCGACCGCAGGATTGGGTGGACATCGAGGGCGTACTGGTGCGGCAGAAGGGGGCGCTTGAGTGGCCGCGACTCTGGGCAGATCTTCGCGAACTTGCAACGCTCAAAGAGGCGCCGGAGACGCTCGACGATCTCGAACGCGTTGCGCGTCGCGCCGAGGCGGTGGTGGGGGTGTTCCCCCGACCGCGATAGCGAGGGCGGACAGGCGAGACAGTGCGTTGGAATCTGGAGGTACGATCCGGCGTGAGGGCGTACGTACAAAGAATCGGGTGAAGCTCATAAGGCCAGATAGCTGTAGTAGGGCTTGTCACCTTTCCTCCACTCGCCCGCACTGCCGTCTTACACGCTGAGCATGCGGTTTGGCGCACACGATCCGGTCCAACCTCGTCATCGTGGCGCAACCGGACCAGTGTTGGCAGCGTCAGCCGAAGAGCAAGATGGCCGCGGAGATCACAAACGCGATCCATGAGATCGCTCGCGCGCGCGCCGCGAGCCGAAGCCCCTCGGGTGCGAGGGTACTGTTCGCCACGATATCGCCGAAGAAGATGTACTTCCATGCCGCTGCGCGAACACCGGGCCTAGCATGCCGGGCTGCCGCTACAACGAGCAGTATCGCAAGCACGTGCATCGTCGCGAACAGTGCGAGCGCAGCCCATATCTTCGCCATGCGTTCGGCTCCTCTGCTTCAGCAGTCGGCTTGAGTCGTCACCGTCCACACCCGTTCGGGCATGTCATCGCTCGAACAGCGTCGCCAAGCGCCTGTTTCAACTGCTCGGACGAGATTCTGCGAATCGGAGCCGTTGGCGCCGTGGCCGCAGTCGTGGACTGCGTCACGAAAAGGCCAGCTCCTACGCCCAGCTTCCGACTTGTGCCAGTAACTCCTGCGCCCGAGTTCCCACCGTTGACAGCTGGCATAGTAATGGCGCCTTGAACGCTTCCAACCGCAGCGGTAACGGTAGTTGGTTGGTCGGACTCGAAGTTTCCCGAACGATTGCCGCCAGCAAGGGCGTGAGTACTTCCCGTCTGCGCAGTGACGCCGACTCCCGCCGCAGCTCCCATCCCCACGCCTTGCAGAAGCGAACCGAACAGCGCCAATCGACCCTCAGTGTCGACTGCAACTCCAACCTCAACGCCCACTGCGGTGAAGAGACCTGCGATCGCTGTCACGCTGATCTTTAGGGTTCCGCCTTGGAGACATTGCGGTTTCGGTTCGCAACTCAGACCGAACGGATCCGAGTAGTTGACCGGATCCCCACCCGCAAACCCATACACATTCGCCCCACCCGCGATCCCGATCGGGTCCTGCTGCGTAGACCGCCCGGCCCGCGAATCGTACCCTCGGATACGGGCGTGCAGCAGGCTCGGTGCGCAGGATGATGTCCCAGATTTCTAGCGGCCGGGCTATATTGGGCTGTACCCTTCTCCGTTGAGTGCCACATGGGCCAGACCGTCGAGTTGATGGATCGGATCACCGTGAATCCCGATCAGTGCGGGGGTCGTCCGTGCGTGCGGGGGATGCGAATCCGGGTGATCGACGTGCTCGACCTGCTGGCGATCGGCCTCTCGACCGAGCAGGTCGTGGAGGAGTTGCCCGACCTCGAGCTCGCCGACGTGGCGGCCTGCCTCCGGTTCGCCAGTCGGCGGTTGGACCACCCCGTCCTCGCCGCCTGACCGGCGCGGACGGTGATCGTCTGGACGGACGCGCAACTGCCTCCTGCCCTCGCCCAGTGGCTCCGGGAGACGTTCGGGGTGGAGGCCGTTCCGGTGCGGGACCTCGGGCTGCGGGA
>JAYTDH010000213.1:0-6515 GCA_043736095.1 Gemmatimonas sp. | reverse complement strand
GAGAGTGGCGCCACACACGATCGTCGCATTCGCCCCAATGCTCGATCCCCGCTTCACAAGCGTCCGCTTGTACTCGTGCTTGCGTGTGACGTGGCTGCGAGGGTTGCTCACGTTTGTGAACACCATCGAAGGGCCACAGAACACGTCATCCTCAAGCTCGACGCCTTCATAGACGGACACGTTGTTCTGGATCTTCACATTGTTGCCGATGCGAGTACCCGACATCACCACCACATTCTGACCGAGCGAGCACCGCTCGCCAATCACCGCGCCCGGCATCACGTGCACGAAATGCCAAATCTTCGTCCCCGCCCCTACCTGCGCGCCCTCATCAACATAGGCGGACTCATGCACAAAGAAGTCACTCACGGAAGCATCTCCTGCCACTCCTGCAGCGACATCACGGACGCTGGCGTTGTTCTCATCGACTCGATTGCATCGCAGGCCGCACTCGCTGCCGACAACGTCGTCGTGTATGGGATCCGATTCGCGATGGCCGCCTGCCGCAGCGAGTGATCATCCTTCTGCGCCCGCTTCCCCAGCGGCGTGTTGATCAACAACTGCAGTTCACCATTGAGCATCATGTCGATGCCATGCGGACGACCGCCGCTCACCTTGTGCACGCGCACCGCGGGAATCCCCTGCTCCTCGAGGAACCGCGCCGTGCCTTCCGTCGCGACAAGGCCGAACCCCAGCGCGTGGAAGCGCTTGGCAATCCGCGCCGCCGCCGGCTTGTCATGATCATTCACCGTGATCATCACCTGGCCGCCCTGCGGGAGCGCATTCCCCGCCGAGATCTGTGCCTTGGCGAACGCTGTCCCAAACGTATCGCTGATCCCCATGACCTCGCCCGTCGAGCGCATCTCGGGGCCGAGAATTGGATCAAACTCGCGGAACTTTGAAAATGGGAACACCGCCTCCTTCACACTCACGAAGGGCGCGATAATCTCCTCCGTGTACCCAAGCTCTGCGAGCGTCTCGCCGAGCATCACGCGGGCCGCAATCGATGCGAGCGGCTTGCCGATCGTCTTCGACACAAAGGGCACCGTGCGCGACGCACGCGGATTCACCTCAATCACATACACCACGCCGTCCTTCACCGCGAACTGGACATTGATCAGGCCAACGACGCCGAGCGCCTTCGCGAAGGCAATCGTGTGCGCGCGCATTTCATCCTGCGCCGCCGCAGTAATCAGGTACGGCGGCAGGACGCAGGCCGAGTCACCCGAGTGGATGCCAGCGTCCTCAATGTGCTGCATCACCCCACCAATGACGACCGTCGTGCCATCGGAAATTGCATCGACGTCCGCCTCGTACGCATCTTCGAGGAACGCATCCACGAGCACCGGACGGTCCTCACTCACGCGCACCGCGCGCTCGAAGTAGTCGCGGAGCGAAGGTTCGTCGTACACGGTCTCCATCGCGCGCCCGCCGAGCACGTAGCTCGGACGGAGCAACACCGGGTACCCGATCCGCGTCGCGATCCTTACCGCTTCGTCCACACTCGTCGCCGTGCCGTTGGGTGGCTGCTTCACGCCGAGTTCCGTGGCGAGTTTGTCAAAACGCTTGCGATCTTCGGCGATGTCGATCGCTTCCGGTGAGGTGCCGAGGATCTTCACGCCGGCGGCCTCGAGCGGCTTCACCAGCTTGAGCGGCGTCTGCCCACCAAGCTGGACGATCACACCGACCGGCTGCTCACGATCCACGATCTCCAACACATCCTCGAACGTCAGCGGCTCGAAGTAGAGCTTGTCCGAGGTGTCGTAGTCAGTCGACACAGTCTCCGGATTCGAGTTCACCATGATCGTCTCGTATCCCGCTTCCCGCAGCGCGATTGCTGCGCGCACACAGCAGTAGTCGAACTCGACCCCCTGCCCGATACGATTCGGTCCGCTGCCAAGGATGATGACGGACTTCTTCCCCGAGCGCGGCATCTCGCTCTCCTCGTCGTACGACGAGTAGAGATACGGCGTGGTCGACGGGAACTCCCCCGCGCAGGTATCGACCATCTTATACGCCGGACGCACGCCGAGACTCCAGCGACGCTCCCGCGCCTGCTGCTCCGTCTCACCGCGCATTGCCGCGAGCTGCCGATCGGAGAAGCCCATCCGCTTCATG
Organism: Gemmatimonas sp.; assembly: GCA_043736095.1. Classification (GTDB taxonomy): domain Bacteria; phylum Gemmatimonadota; class Gemmatimonadetes; order Gemmatimonadales; family Gemmatimonadaceae; genus Pseudogemmatithrix. The sequence goes on along the minus strand of JAYTDH010000213.1, from coordinate 4,397 downwards.
CGGCGTACCGCGCGCGCATCGATTGCGTTGAGCGCCGTGAACTTCTTCTCGGCGTCGAGGAGTTCCTCGAACTGCTGCAAGAACCAGGGATCCATCCCCGTTCGTCGCTGGATCTCTTCGAGCGACATCCCGAGCAGCATGGCGCGCTTCACCTGGAACATCCGCTCCGGCACTGGCACCGGGAGCGCCGCGCGCACCGCGTCAATCGAATCATCGGCCACACGATCGTCCGACGGACGCTCGCCGATCACCCAACCGGAGCGTCCGGTCTCAAGCGCACGGAGTCCCTTCTGGAAGGCCTCCTTAAACGTGCGGCCAATCGCCATCGACTCGCCGACAGACTTCATCTGCGTCGTCAGCGTCGGGTCGGCCGTAGCAAACTTCTCAAAGGCAAAGCGCGGCACCTTCACCACGACGTAGTCGAGCACCGGCTCGAAACTCGCTGGCGTGGTCTTCGTGATGTCATTCTGAATTTCGTCGAGCGAGTACCCCACCGCGAGCTTGGTGCCGATGCGCGCAATTGCGAACCCCGTCGCCTTGGAGGCCAGCGCCGACGAGCGCGACACGCGCGGATTCATCTCAACCACGACCATGTCGCCGTTGGCCGGATTCACCGCGAACTGAATGTTGCAGCCACCGGCCGCGACGCCGATCTCGCGGATGATCTTCATCGCCGAATCGCGCATAATCTGATACTCGCGGTCCGACAGCGTCATCGCCGGCGCGCACGTAATCGAGTCGCCGGTGTGGACGCCCATCGGATCGAGGTTTTCGATCGAGCAGACGATCACCACGTTGTCCGCCGAGTCGCGCATCACCTCGAGTTCGTACTCCTTCCACCCAATTAACGAGCGCTCAATCAGTACCTGCGAAATCGGCGACTGGTCGAGCCCGTATTTGACGATGCGCTCGTACTCCTCGCGATTGTACGCGATGCCGCCCCCGGTACCGCCGAGCGTAAAGGCGGGGCGGATAATCGCTGGGAATCCCGTCCAATCGGCGATTGCGACTGCTTCGTCCCAAGTGGTCGCGATCTTACCTTCGGGGCACTTAAGGCCAATCTTTATCATCGCCTCGCCGAAGAGCTTTCGATCCTCGGCCAAGGCGATCGCCCGGGCATTCGCGCCGATGAGCTCCACGCCGTGCTTGGCGAGCACGCCGTTCTCGTGGAGGGCCATCGCCACGTTGAGTGCGGTCTGTCCTCCCATCGTCGGCAGCAGCGCATCCGGCTTCTCGCGCTCGATGATACGTTCGACGAACTCCGGCGTCACTGGCTCGATATAGGTGCGGTCCGCGACCTCGGGATCCGTCATGATCGTCGCGGGATTCGAGTTCACGAGAATGACCTCGTAGCCCTCCTCACGAAGCGCTTTCGCCGCCTGCGTACCCGAGTAGTCGAATTCCGCGCCCTGCCCGATGATGATGGGCCCAGACCCGATGAGCAGAATGCGATGGAGATCGTTACGACGCGGCATCGAGGAGTTCGGTGATGATGTCGGAGCGGGAACGGCGGGGAGCCCAGCCGGTCGCCGCCTGGAGCTTGGCGGGATTGCCCACGAGGGCCGGGACGTCCACGGCGCGTTGCAGAGCGCGATCCACCCGGAGCGGCGCCCGGACGCCCGCGTGCGCGAGCACTTCCGTAGCGAGATCACCCACGCGGACTCCCACTCCACTACACACGTTGTAGACCTCGCCCGGCACGCCGTGCGCGACGAGAGAAATATAGGCGGTCACGACGTCCTCAACGTGGAGAAAATCGCGGATCACATCGGTGTTGCCAATCGTGACTTCGCCCCCGTTCGCCCGCGCTGCCGCGGCACGCGTCACGAGCGACGGGAGGAGAAAACTCGGGGCCTGCCCGCGGCCACTGTGATTGAACGACCGCGTGGCCACAATCTTGAGCCCTTCCGAGCGAAACGCGGAGAGCCCGACTTCCTCTTGGGCGACCTTGCTCGCGGCGTAAAAGGTCTGCGGACGTCGCTCCGCAGACTCGGCCAGCGGCTGCTCAGCGTCGGCGTGCCGCCCATACTGCTCACCAGAGCCGATTACGAGCACGACGGGATCGAGTGCGCCCGTCTCGCGGAGCGGACGGAGTCCATCGAGGATCTGCACGAGCGCACCGACGTTCACTCCGAGGGCCACATCGCGATCGTTGCCGGCGGCCGGAACATAGGCGATCCCCGCGAGATGAAAGATCGCGTCCGGCTTGTGTCGCTCGAGAACGGCACGAATCGAGCGACGCTCGTTGGCCCCCGTGCGGAGATCAATTCCGCGCCAGAACACCGACGAGATTTCTGCCTCGGACATGACATTCGGCAACGGCAGTGTCCCGAGCGTCGTACCAGCGACTTCCCACCCATCACGGAGCAACGCCCGGCAGAGCCACTGCCCGACAAACCCACCCGCTCCCGTGACGAGCGCGCGCATGTCAGCGCGGGCCAGATGCGGCGCGATGTCGCTCGAGGTCCGCGTCGACCATCATCCGCACGAGTTGCTTGAAGCGCACCTGCGGCTCCCAGTTGAGCGCGCGTTTCGCCTTGGAGGCATCGGCGACGAGCAGATCGACTTCCGCCGGGCGATTAAATCGCGGGTCGAGCTTTACGAAGCGCTCCCACTCGAGGTCCGCGTACCCAAAGGCCTCTTGGACCAACTGCTTAACCGACCAGGTCTCTCCTGTCCCAATGACATAGTCGTCAGGCGTATCGGATTGGAGCATGCGCCACATCGCATCGACGTAGTCCCCGGCGAAGCCCCAGTCGCGTCGCGCATCGAGATTGCCGAGTCGGACTTCGTCGGCGAGCCCCAACTTGATACGCGCGACCGCATCGGTGACCTTGCGCGTCACGAACTCTAGCCCGCGTCGGGGGCTCTCGTGATTGAAGAGAATCCCACTCACGGCGTAGAGCCCGAACGACTCGCGGTAGTTTACCGTGATCCAGTGCCCGTACACCTTGGCGACGCCATATGGCGAGCGCGGGTAGAGTGGCGTGGACTCCTTCTGCGGCGTCTCCTGCACCTTCCCGAACATCTCAGACGAGGACGCTTGATAGAACCGTGCCTTCGGCACCGTCCGACGCATCGCCTCGAGAATGCGGGTCACGCCGATGGCCGTGAACTCTCCCGTCAGCACGGGCTGCGTCCACGAGGTCGCGACGAAGGACTGCGCCGCAAGATTGTAGATCTCTTCCGGTTGCACGTCGCTCATCGCGTCCATCAGGGAGGACTGATCGAGCAGATCGGCCGACACGAGCTCGATGCGGTCCACGAGATGCGCGATCCGTTCGTAGGGCGTCGTCGAGGAGCGGCGCACCACGCCGACGACGCGGTAGCCCTTCGTGAGCAGCAGTTCGGCGAGGTACGAGCCGTCCTGACCGGTGATACCAGTGATGAGCGCGGTAGGCATGAGCGTTATTGAAAGGAGCGAGAACCGAGGGAAAAGACCGAGGAGTGAGAGGCGAGACAAAGGGGGGAGGGCGAAGTGCGGAGAGCGGGACATTCTCGCCACTCCTGCTTCATCCCTCCCCCCTCGAACATCATTCCTCGGTCCTTCCCCTTGATCTTCGCTCCTCGCCTATACCGCAGCAACAGCCTTGCGCGGGGCGCGCTGGATCTTGCCGGCGTTCAAGCAACGCGTGCAGACCTTGATCTTGATCGTCTTGCCGCTCTCAAGGATACGAGCAACCTGAAGGTTCGGCTTCCAGGTGCGACGCGTCTTGTTGTTCGCGTGCGAGACGTTGTTGCCGTGCGCCACGCCCTTCGAGCAGACGTAGCAGATGTTGCGCTGGATGGCCATGGGTCAGCTCTCCACGAGTTCGATACGCGCCATATCCGCGCCGTCACCCTTGCGGTGACCGGTCTTCAGAATACGGGTGTAGCCGCCAGCACGCTTGGCGAACTTCGGGCCGACTTCCTGGAAGAGCTTGTCGGAGGCGCCGCGCTTGTGGATATGCTTTCCGGCGAGACGACGGGCGTGCAGCGTGCCCTCGCGCGCCTTCGTGATCAGCTTCTCGACGAACGGACGGAGTTCCTTGGCCTTGGCCTCGGTGGTCTCAATCGCGCCCTGCTCGATCAGCGAAGTAGCGAGGTTGCGGAGCAGCGCGAGGCGCTGCTCAGAAGTGCGGCGGAGGCTCCGCCCAGCTTTACGATGACGCATCGGTCCTACTCCTCTTCTTCGTCGTCGGGGGCGGCGGCAGCAGCGCGGCTCGGCGGCGTGCCCCAATCGGCAACGCGCACACCATCCGGCGACTCCTCGAACCGCATCCCGAAATTGAGTCCTTCCTTCTCAAGGAGGTCGGCGATCTCCTGGAGGGACTTCTTGCCGAAATTCTTGACTTGCAGAATCTGTGCTTCCGTCTGACGGACCAAGTCGCCGAGTGAGCGAATGCTCGAGTTCTTCA
>JAYTDH010000212.1:0-4293 GCA_043736095.1 Gemmatimonas sp. | reverse complement strand
TCCCATCCGTGGCGGTACATCTGCTTAAAGAGCGCCGGCTTGGCCAGCTTGTAGCCCACCACAAAGAGCACCGCGGCGAGCGTGGCCAACGGGATCTTGTTCAGCAGCCAGGGAATCGTCGCGATGGAGATCAGGATCCAAACGCCGTGCAGGATCGCGGACAGCTTGGTGCGCCCACCGAAGGTGATGTTCGCCGTGCTGCGCACGATCACCTGGGTGACGGGCAGGCCCCCAATCAAGCCCGAGACGATGTTGCCGAGTCCCTGGGCCTTCAGTTCCTGATTGGTCGGCGTGATGCGCTTCTGCGGATCGAGTCGATCGGTGGCCTCGACGCAGAGGAGGGTCTCGATGCTCGCCACGAGGGCCAGCACCACGGCAACGACATAGACGTCAGACCGAGCGAGCACCGAGAAATCGGGCAAACTGTGCTGGGCCAGGAACTCCGAGAAGCTCCCGGCAGTCGGGATTGCCACCATCTGATGCGCCGCCAGCGTCCACGGGAGCGCCCCGGACGCGTAGAGCGTGCTTAAGAGGATGCCGACCGCCACCGCCACCAACGGTCCCGGCACCATACGGAACAGCTTGAATCGGGGGGCGAGCAGCGTGTCCCACGCGACGAGCAGGGCCAGCGAAACGGCAGCGACGATGACGACGCCGAGGCTGAATGAGGCCCCCCCAACGACGGCTTCGCCCGGAGGCGAGAAGGAGCCCAGGGCGTGGGGGATCTGCTTGATGATGATCAGCAGCCCGATGCCGGTCAGCATTCCTTTGATAACCGACGAAGGGAAGTAGTACGCAATGCTTCCGAGCCCGAGATAGCCCATTGCGAGCTGCATCAGTCCGGCGATGACGACGGCCGCCAAAAATGCTTCGAATGATCCGCCGAGGGTCGCGATCGAGCTGAGGACAATCACCGCAAGCCCGGCCGCGGGACCGCTGACTCCCAGCGGCGACCCGCTGCCTGCGCCCACCACGATTCCGCCCACCATCCCCGCGATGAGTCCTGCGAAGAGCGGAGCTCCGGACGCGAGGGCAATGCCCAGGCAGAGGGGGATGGCGACGAAGAACACGACGATGCTCGCCGGTAGGTCGTGCTTCAGTTCTTTGAACAGCGAGTTCATAGGGTCCGGCGGAGGGGGGTAATGCATCTGTGAAACGATAGTAATACTATCGCAATGCCCCGAATGATAGTATTGCTATCGCTCCTGTCAAGTGCCCCCGGCGCTTGTGAATCGGCCCGAACTCTCGGGAGACTCGGTTCGTGGAGTTACTCGTCCGCGGGCCGCAGGCCGCCGATGTCCATCCAGGTGCTGGAGCCGTCGGCCAGCGCCCGCTCGTGAATGAAGCGCGCCGCCGCGACGTCCTCCACCGCCAGCCCGAGCGACTTGAAGAGCGTCCGGTCGTCGTCGCGTTCACGCCCGCGCACCGTTCCCTCTCCGAAGAGGATCACGTTCCGACTGAGATTCCCGTTCGCATCGACCGACCCCGATTGAAACTTCCTATCCCGCTTAAGTACGCGTATGCGTTCGAGCCGGCCACCAAGGCGAGGCAGGCGCCGAAGTACTTCGTGACACTGGACGCGTAGGCGGGCGTAGGCCTCAGGCGGTCGCGTAGCGGTCGCGACCGAAGCGCACTTCATCTGGATACGGCAGCACATCGGGCACCTTGCCGCGTCGCAGATCGTCCTGCCGCTCGACCCACCAGCGCGCCGTGACGAGGTGCGCGAACCGCTCCATGAACACCGCCCGGTCACGCCCTGGCGCGAAGAGGAACGTGGGCCACTCCGCCGGGAAGACGTCACTCGGCCCCACCGAGTACCAGGGCTCCGCCGCCAACTCGTCGAGCTCATCGCGCGCCACCACGAGGTCACGGAAGTTTAGGTCCGTGATCAGCGCGACCTCGTCGTAGTCATAGAAGACCACGCGCCCGCTGTGCGTCACGCCGAAGTTCTTGCAGAAGAGGTCGCCGGGGAAGATCCCAGCGGCCGCGAGCTCCTCGATCGCGCGGCCGTACTCGCTGATGCCGTGCCGCGCGCGCGCGTCATCGGCACCGCGCAGGTAGATGTCGAGCGGCGTCACCCGTGCCTCGATGTACAGATGCTTCACGATCAACTGGTCGCCGTCGCGTTCCACCAAAGCGCCGCACGCCGACTCGAGCTCCGCGAGGAGCGTCGCGTCGAAGCGCGCAAGCGGAAACGCGACATCGGAGAACTCGAGCGTGTCGGCCAGGCGCCCCACACGATCGTGGTGCTTCACCAGCTGGTACTGCCGCCGGACCTCGTCGCGCGTCGACTGCTTCGGTGCCCCGAAGGTGTCGCGCATGAGCTTGAAGACGCAGGGGAACGATGGCAGCGTGAAGACGAGCATCACGAGTCCAGGCACTCCGGGCGCCTCGATGAATCGGTCGGTCGCGTGCGTGAGATGCTCCTGCAGGTCTCTATAGAAAAGCGTCTTGCCCTGCTTCTGCAGGCCGACGGCCGTGTAGAGCTCGGCCGCAGCACGCGCCGGCATAAGCTTCCGCAGGAACGCGACGTAGGCCGAGGGAACGTCCATGTCGACCATGAGGTAGCTGCGCGCCAAGCTGAAGAGCACATCGAGTCTCGCGCTGCCCAAGAGCAGCGCGTCGAGGACCAGCGCACCATTGCCAGCGCCGTGCCGGACGGGCACCGCGAAGGCATGCTCTCGATCGCCGTTGATGATTCGCCCGACGATGTACGCGGCCTCGCCGCGGAAGAAGATCGACGAGAGCACCTGCACTTGGAGATTCGCGTGCCGCTCCTGCGGCGCTGGGAACGCAGCGCGGAGTGCGCGGACCACGCAACGCAGGTCGCGCGTGAGGTCCTCAAACGGAACCTGCAGTCCGACATCGGCGATGACTGCCGCGAGCGTACGACGGAATCCCTGCGTTGTCGGGTGGTAGCAGCGATACGCCGGCTCGTCCCCTTCGATGAACTCCGACGACACCGCGGGCCGCCAGAAGATGTACTCGTTGCGGTAGTAGGTCCGCTTGAGCACACGGCAGGCGACCGAGTTGAAGAAGGTCTCGGCGAGCTCGGGCCGGCGATGATCGTACAGCAGCTCGATGTAGGCGCGCTTGACCTGCGGCCAGACCGTTTCGTCGTCGCGAGCCTGCGGGAATCGCGCCGAGATGTCATTCACGGTCTCGCGTACGCGCACGTCGTACAGGTCGATCCGCTCGCCGTGCGCCGCGCGCACCGCGGCCCAATCCGCGCGCTCGAAACGCCCCTGCGCCTCGGCGCACATCTTGCGAAAGATGCGGTAGTGCCGATCGAAGCCCTCAAGGATCGCCCCGGCGATGTCGCTTGCCTGTCCCATGTTCTATTTTAGCATGAGTTCACCAGAGGAGCAGACGCGCGCATGGCCATGAGCACGACCACCCCCCCGCCGCCCGGGCGCGGCCTCACCGTGCGCGCGGAGATCGGGCAACGGTATGCCGACGTGCTCACCCCCGCGGTCTGGCAGGCGCTCGAGGCCCTCGCTCCGTTCGACGACGACCGTCGGCGGCTGATGCGCGAGCGCATCGAGCGGCGCGCGTCCCGTGCACGCGCGGGACGACGGATCGACTTCCTCGACGCCGCGCTCATCATTCCCCGTACGTCGCTCACCGTTCGAGACGCTCGCGAGGGGCGATTCGACGGCTCCGAGATTCCGCCCGACCTTCAGCGTCAGTGGATCCAGGGCACCGGCCCGGCCACGCGGCCCCGGTCCGACCTCGCCGCCGGCCTCCGCAACGTTGCCTACGCGCTTCTCTCCGGCGCCGACGGCTGGATGTTCGACGGAGAGGACGCACTGGGCCAAGTCGAGACGATGTCGCTGGACAACCATCGGAACCTCAAGATCGCGTTCGCGTCCGACCCCAGGTTCCTCGACGTCGCGGAGCGCGTTGCGACGGAGATGAACAGCTGGGCGCGCGAGACGCTCGGCCGCGAGACGATCACCGACTGGCGCGCCCAGCTCGCCTTCACCACGCGGATCTTCCGCGCTCGCGGACTGCACCTCGTCGATCGGCATGTTCGCGACCACACCGGCGCGCAGCTCTCGGCGTCGATCGTGGACGCAGCGCTCTACATCGTGAACAATCACGCGACGCTGCGGGCCGAGGGGCGGTCGCTCGTGCTTTACCTGCCCAAGATCCAGACGGCCGAAGAGGCCGCGCTCTGGCACGACATCCTCACGGCGCTCGAAGATCACGTGGGACTTCCTGCAGCGAGCATCAAGACCTACGTGCTCGTCGAGCAGTTGGAGGCCTGCTTCCAGTTGATGGAGATCCGCG
>JAYTDH010000211.1:0-1592 GCA_043736095.1 Gemmatimonas sp. | reverse complement strand
GCGCGACGCTTCGCGGCGCCTCTTTGCCCGGCTCCGCCTTGCCCAGCGCTGGCGTGCCCGGCGCCACGTTCGGCCTCCCGACGGCGGTCGCGCTCCTGGTCTCGAACATGGTCGGGACCGGGGTCTTCACGAGCCTCGGCTTCCAGGTGTTGGACCTGACGAGCGGGTTCGCGCTCCTCGCCCTGTGGGCTGTCGGCGGATGCCTCGCGCTCTCTGGGGCGCTCTGTTACGCCGAGCTCGGGGCGATGTATCCGCAGTCCGGCGGTGAGTACGTGTATCTCACGCGCGCCTGGTCGCCGCGGCTCGGGTTTATCGGGGGCTTCGTGTCGATGACAGCGGGGTTCGCCGCGCCGATCGCGCTGGCGGGGATCGCGTTCGGGCGCTACGCCTCGGCCGTCGTGCCAATCGCCCCGATGGCCGCCACCGTGGGCGTCCTCGTCGTGGTCGCGCTGGTCCACTGGACCCACGTGGCGGGCGCACGAATCTTTCAGGTGACCACGACCTCAATCACCGTCGTGACGATCTGCGCCTTTATCGCGACCGGACTCGCCATCGGGCCAGTGGAGGCCATCTCGTTCGCGCCGTCTCCTACCGCCTGGCGCGAGATCGCGTCCGCGCCGTTCGCGATCTCGCTCATCTACGTCGTCTATGCGTACACGGGGTGGAACTCCATCGGTTACGTCGCGGGAGAGATTCGCGCCCCGCAGCGGACGATTCCCCTCGCGCTGAGCGTGGCCGTGGTCCTCGTCGCGGTGCTGTATCTGCTGCTGCACCTCGTCTTCCTGCGGACGGTACCAATCGCGGCGTTGCGCGGCACGGTTGAGGTGGGCGCACTTTCCGGCGCGCGGATCCTCGGGCCAATCGGCGGCCGCGTGATGAGCGGCATCATCTCGCTCGTGCTCGTCGCGACGATCTCCGGCTTCCTGATGGCGGGCTCGCGTGTGACCCAAGCCGTGGGCGCGGGATCTCCGGGACTCCGCTGGCTCGCCGCGCGCTCCGCCGGTGGCGTACCGCGGCGGGCACTCGCGCTCCAGCTCGGACTCATCGCCCTGCTGATTGTGACGGCGTCGTTCGAGCAGGTGCTCGCCTACGCGGGAATCGTGCTCAACCTGTGCAACTTGCTGGCGGTGACCGGGCTGATGCGGCTGCGGCGCACGGCGCCGGACACGCCCCGCCCCTTCCGGACGCCCCTGTATCCGCTTGCGCCGCTGACGTTTGCGGGCTTGAGCCTCTGGATGATCGGCTTCGTGATCTGGCAGCGCCCGGCGGTATTGCTCGCCGCGGCGGGGACAATCGCCCTCGGCGGACTGCTGTTCCGATGGGCCTCAGGAGGACGCGCGCGACCTGTGACGCCGTGACAATCGTTTGACAGCGGGCAGATTGGGGCGCACGTTCGAGACATGGCGCATCGTCTGTGGCGGTGCACGGCACTCGCGGCGCTCGCCCTCAGTTTGGGGAGCTGCGGTGATGAACCAACCGGATTAGGGGCGCGACGCGGTCAGCTCGCGCTGGCCCCGCGCTACGCGCATGTACTCGCGAACGCGCTCGTTGAGGTGAGCGCGGTGCGGATTGTGCTCACGCTCCCCGATGGC
>JAYTDH010000210.1:0-4717 GCA_043736095.1 Gemmatimonas sp. | reverse complement strand
CCCTGACGATTGGAGATGAACAGCACGACCTCCTCGCCAGGAAGGAATCTCGGACTCAGATGCTCGAAGCCTCCGCCAGAGATCACCACAGCCTCGCCTCCCGCAGCGGGAATGACCACGAGGTTGCTCGGCGCGGCGTTCCCGAACGTCGGCGTCAACCCGACCGACTCCGAGTTGCCGCTCGCGCAGGCAATCCAACGTCCCGAGCTCGACCAGTCGCACGAGTGCAACCCGCGCGCTGCCCCAATCGCCCGTGTCGTGCCGTCACTCACGACGGTGGCGAAGAGCGAATCGTCGCGCGACCACGAGATCTCGCTGCCGTCCGGAGACCACGTGAGCGACCGAATCCCGCGCCCCAGTTCACTGGACACGAGCGTACTGACCGTGCCGCCGAGTGCGGGCGCCACGGAGATACCGCCTCCCATCTGAAAGGCCACGCGATCGCCAGTGGGGGACCAGCGCGGCATGGACTGCTGCGGCGCGCCATCTTCGGCAAGCGCAATGGCCCGCCCGCCAGTAATGGGGCGCACGTACACCCGCATCGAGCCGAGTCCCCCCGCGGCGTACGCCACGAGATTTCCCTGCGGCGACACATCGGGCTGGATCTCGAGCCCTGGATCGTTGGTCAGCGATTCCACGCGATCAAAGACCAGCACAACAGGTCGCAGGCGCGTCCAACGCCATCCGGCGACCGCACCGGCGATGAGTAGCAGCGCAACGCCCACCATCAGCGCGCGGCTTCGCGGCCGACTTGGTACCGCAGGCGCGACCGACGATGCCCGTGCGGCCTCTGGCGTGGCGTACGAGGGGGCTCGCGCCGAGAGCGCCGCCACAAACTCTCCAGCGGTCGCGAAGCGATCGCTGGGTGTCTTGGCGAGCGCGCGGGCCACCGCGGCCTCGGCCTCTGGCGAAACGCTCGCCCGCAGCACGTGGAGCGGCGTCGGCGCCTCTGTGAGCAACCGTGCGATCATCGCCTGCGCGGTCGCGCCGCGGATTGGCAGCTCGCCAGAGATCATCTCGTACACGACGGCGGCGAGCGAGTAGACATCGCTGCGGGCATCAATCGTGCGGTCCCCGGTGGCTTGCTCAGGACTCATATAGCCGGGCGTGCCGAGGGAGAGCCCCGTCTGCGTGATGCGCTCGCCTCCCGACTCGCTCACGGCGAGCGCGATGCCGAAATCGGCGAGCATCGCCTCGCCTTCTTGTAGGAGAATGTTCTCCGGCTTGAGGTCGCGATGCACCACACCATGGCGATGCGCGAAGTCGAGTGCGCTCGCGACCTGCTTGGCAATCGCGAAGGCGTCGTCGAGCCCGAGTTGGGTCTCACGCCGGAGCCGTTCGCGGAGGGACTCACCGCGCACGTACGGCATGACGTAGTACAGCAGCCCATCGGCCACGCCCGAGTCAATCAGCGTGAGGATATGCGGATGATCGAGCCGCGCGGTGATGCGAATCTCCTCGAGGAATCGCTCCGGGCCGAGGACGGCGCCCAGCTCGGGGCGAAGCACCTTCAGCGCGACTTCGCGATCGAACTTCACATCGCGGGCGAGGTACACGGTGGCCATGCCGCCCGCGCCGAGCTCGCGCTCGATGCGGTACCGGTCAGCGAGGGCGTGCGTGAGTCGGGGGAGGGCATCGCTCATAACAGCGGAAAACTGATGCTCGGGCGGGCTGGCCGCCACCGCCAACCCTCACATCGTTTTGACGAGAATCACGGCCCCCTGCTTCGCCGTCGCGCCAAATCGCAGCATCGCGGCGGCGGGGTCGAGCAGGCGAATCTCGAGCACGCCGTTCACGTGGAGCCGCTTGAGATCGTCCACCGATACGATGCCGAGACCGTCGATCGTCGCGTGCACCCTACCGGACTCGGCATCCACTTCGCCGGCGTTGCCCTCAAAGGCAATCGTCTGTGTCCCGCGATTGGAGAGGAAGTTGGGACGCAGGACACGGATCGCCTCGTACACGCTCAGCGCACTCATGCTGGGGTCGGCGAGTTCCTCCATCGTGATCACGCTACGATCGCGGCGCGCAGCCGGTGGGCGACCAGGCTCAGCCGTTGAGGGCGAAGCACCACCACTCGCGCAGGCGCTCGCCGCAGTGGCGGCCCACAGAAACATCAGACCAGTCTTTAGTCGCACAGCCCCTCCTGAGTGGGGGTAACGCAAGGCTGAACTGCTCTACAAACAGCGGCCGATGCAGCGCGGGGCACTCCGGTCGCCCAGAATGCCCCGCGTGCCCGGCTGGTTCTATCACGCGGTGCTACTTATCCCACCACATCCTCGTCGAGTAGAGGTCTGGGCCCTGCACGGCGATGGCGGCCAGTAACGACGCGCTGTTCACCGTCTGTTCGTTGCTCGCGTACGGCCACCGGCGTGGGACCTGCAACACGTCGGGGTATGCACTCGGACCCATCGCGATGGTGCTCGGGAACCCCGTGCGACGCCACTCAGCCCACGCTTCGTTCCCCTGCGTGAAGAGAGAGATCCACTTCTGTACGGCAATCCGCTGGAGCCCAGTCGCCCCGGCCACGTACGCCACAGCGGGCTGTGCCAGATACGTCGCGGCGTCACCCGCGGAGCCACCCCATTGCAGAATTGAAGCGGTCACGCCGGCGTTGTAATGCGCTGCCGCACCGGTCTGCCCGCCGAGTCCCCGTTCCGCGGCCTCTGCCCGCAGGAACGCGACTTCTGCGTAGGTCATCACCATCGCCGGCGTCTTCTTCCCGGCCGCCGTGCCGAACGTGCCGTACGTTGTCGTGCCGGGATAGAAGATCGTCCCGACGCGCGACGTGGTATTGAAGAACGGAGCGACCGTCCCGTTGTTCATGCCGTTCTGGAGTCCGAGGCGTTGTGCGTTGGCGGGGACTGCCCAAGGCGCATTGGTGAGCGGATCCCATCGCGTCGGTTGCGCGTACACAACCGCACGCGGATCGGCGAGGGTATTCATGATGTCCATCAACGTCTTCGAGATGCGATGGTCGTCGCGTGTGGAGAAGTTCGCCGACCAGCCGTTGTCGAATACCCCGTCGCCAGGGTACGTCAACAGGGCGTTGTCGGCGTTGGACGTCATCACACCGGCCGCGAACGCCGCCGTGAGTTCGGTCCCCGCTTTCGTCGCGTCGTTCTTCAACATGCGCATCGCCATGCGCGCACGGAGCGAGTTGGCGAACTTCACCCACTTGGCGCGGTCACCGCGGTAAATCAGATCGGCGGAGCCGAGCCCAGCGTCGGTCGCGGTGCTCATCGCCGTCGAGGCGGTGGTGAGCGACGCCAACAGACCATAGTAGATGTCCTGCTGATCGTCGTAGGCGGGCTTGAGCGGTCCGCCCGGGACATCGCCCTTCAGCGCTTCGCTGTAAGGAATGTCGCCCCAGATGTCGGTCATGTTGAGGTACGTCCATGACTGCATCACCAGCGCCGGCCCCCAGATGTTTGGTGCGGTTCCCGCCTGGCCCTGTGCGACCACCTTCTCGTAGTCTTCGAGCTCGGAGGTGTAGGCCCCCGTGAAGATGCCGTCGATTGTCGTCGTGCGGATATGCCCACGGTCCTCGTCCACGTACTGCACCTGGGCGATGTGTTGGGCCATCAACGACGATCCCGAGAGTTGACCAGCGCCCTGAAACCGCCCGACCGCATTGATGGTCGCGTTGCTGAACAACGTGGTGGCGGGTGCCGTGGTGGGACTATTCGGATTCACGTTGATGCCTGTGAGATCGGTCGAGCAAGCCGTCGCGGCCACGGTCAATCCCGTGAGCAGCGCGACTGAGAATCGCGTGCGATTCATGAGTGAGTTCTCCCTGAGGGCGGTCACGGTGTGATCGTGACGTTGAGGCCAATGGAGCGCGTGGTCGGCATCGCGCCCATATCGAATCCCTTACCGCCGTTCGTCGCGTTCGACGAATTTTCTGGATCGAAGTTCGGGAAGGAGGTCCAGGTGAAGAGATTGCGCCCGACAAGCGCGACATTCATTTCCCGTAGATTGATCCGTGTGGCGAACGAGGTCGGCACTGCGTAGTTCAGACGGACTTCACGCAGCTTCACGAACCCGGTGCTGTAGACGGCTGAGGCGTGGATCGGATAGACCGAGTGATTGAGATCCTCTGCCGTGACGCTCACGGCGTTGGCTAGGCCGGTCGCTTCGTCGATGCCCCTCGCGACTACGCCAGGGTTGTCCCAGTCCACCTCGCGTCCCTTCAACGTCCCCGAGAGGACGCCGGCGTAGGTGCCCCACCAGTTGCCGATCGAGAAGTTATCTCCGCCGTGCTGGACGTCGAGCAGCACGCTCAGCCCGAACTCGCGGTACTTGAACTCATTGAGCCAGCCGCCGGTCCAGTCGGGGATGACGTTGCCGAGCACCGACTTGGTGTCCGCCCGCTGGTACATGCCGTCGGCGAGGAGTCGCTGACCAGTCGCCGGATCGCGCTTGAAGTCGTAGCCGAAGATGGTGCCGTACGGCTGACCCTGACGGGCTTCGATGTTCGCGCCCCACTGACTGGCGATCGTGATGGTGGAAAGTCCGGGCGCCAGCTCGTCCACCCGGCTCGTGATGTCCGAAAAATTAACGCTGGTCGTCCACGTGAATCCGTTGCTCAGGCGCAGCGGACGCGCGGTGAGCATCAGTTCCACGCCGCGGTTGCTGATCTGGCCCGCGTTGATCGTCGTCGCCGAGAATCCGGTCGCCGGGGCAATCGTCAGCGGGATGATCTGGTTGCGGGTCT
>JAYTDH010000209.1:0-2674 GCA_043736095.1 Gemmatimonas sp. | reverse complement strand
TGGGGTCCCGAGACAGCGTTCGTGATGGGCGCGAGTATTGCTTTGGTGTCCACGCTACTGTTTGCACTGGTCGTGCCGTCCACACGAGTGCCGGTGCACGAGTAGCTCCGCGCGAGCCGCACCGCGCGAGCCGCACCGCGCTAGCAGCAGCGCGCCCCGGGCTTCTCGTACCGGGCCGCGAGTCGCTCTGTCACGAACTCACGCTCGCTGATCGGCTCGCGCTCGGGGTGATGCGCCCGCAGATGCGCCAAGTAGGCCGCATAGTCGGGCGCACCAATGATGCGCCGGAGGATCTGCGCGAGCTTCTTCACGGCTGCCTCACCGGGGCGCCTTGCTGCCATTCGGCCCGATCGTACGATCGAACAGCTCGAGGATGCGCCGATACTCATCCGTCCACGATGTTGGCCGCACGAATCCGTGATCTTCAGCAGGATAAACAGCCATCTCCCAATCGGTCTTTCCAAGTTCGATCAGTCGCTGGGAGAGTTGCACGACATCCTGGAACTGCACGTTGGTGTCGATCATGCCGTGCGCAATCAGGAGTGGGTCACGCAGCCCCTCAGCGAAGAAGATCGGCGAGGAGCGACGATACGCGAGCGTATCGTTCTGCGGCAAGTTCAGGATGCGTCCGGTGTAGCCGTGGTTGTAGCTCGCCCAATCGGTGACGGAGCGGAGCGCGGCACCGGCGCCGAAGTATTCAGCGTGCTCAAAGAGCGCCATCAGCGTAGTGAAGCCGCCATAGCTGCCACCGTAGATGCCGATGCGCTCGGGGTTAATCTCGAAGTTCGCGGTGAGATACTTGGAACCGCTCACCTGATCGTTAATGTCCCAGCCGCCCATGTGGCGATAAATCGCGGTGCGCCAGTCGCGGCCATAGCCCGCGGAACCGCGATAATCGATATCGAGTACCGTGTAGCCCTTCGATGTGAGAAGGTGGTGGAACATGTACTCGCGCGCATATGCCGACCACCAGTTATGCACGTTGTGCAGGTAGCCCGCACCGTGCACAAATATCACGGCGGCACCATTGGCAGTGCCGCCCGCCTGCACTGGCCTGTAGATGCGCGCGGGGACCGGCGTGCCGTCCTCTCCAGGAATCATCACAATCTGCGGCTTGATCCACGCGAATCGACGGAACTCCTCGGTCGTCGAGGTGGTGAGGCGTTGCGTCGTGGCCTGACCGATCTGCCCGAGGTACAACTCCGGCGGCAGGTTCGACTCGGAGTACGCGGTGACGTAGCGCTGTCCATCCGGCGCGACGGTGATGCTGTGTCCTCCCTCACCGCTCGTGATGCGCGTACGCGCACCGCCGGCGATTGGCAAGCGATAGGCCTGCCGTGTGAAGGGCGACGGCTCGCTCGTGTTGAGCTCGAAGTGCTTGCCATCGTCCGTGATCGAGACGTCGAGCACCTCCCAGTTGCCAGCGGTGAGTGCTTGCTTCGCCGAGCCATCAGGGCGCACGGCGTAGAGCTGGGCATAGCCCGTCGCCTCGGAGACGTACCAGAGCCTGTTATCCGACGTCCAACCAGTACAGGTGAAGCAAGGACCATTCACCCACGCTTCGTCGCGGAGACTATCCACCAGCGTCATCGCGCCCGACACGGACGCCACGCTGTACAGGTAGCGGTTCTTGAAGTCGCTACTCACGGACTGAATGATCGCGAAGCTGCCGTCATCGCTCCAATCGCCGACGTTCACGTCGCCTGCGGCAACAGAATCTGGTGAGAGCTTGAGCGCGGTGAGCTTGCCTGTCGCGAAATCCAGGTGCGCGACCTTCGTCGCCGTTTGCGCGTCGCCGACCTTGGTGCGGCCGGGAATCATGCGCGTGTAGCCGTCGGCCGTGACGTACTCAGGAACATCAGAGGGCTTTGTGTTCGTCGGTGGCGTGAATGTCGTGAGGAGCGCGCTCTTGCCGTCTGGCGATATCGAGAGCTGTCCAATCCGATCCGTCGTCGCGATCCAGATGACCGAGAGCCGACGCGACTCCGCGTCGCGGCGCTGCGCGCGCTGGATTGAGTCTGCACGCTGACGATCGCGCACGACTTGTAGAAGATCGCGCTGTTCTGCGGCGAGCGCTCCGCGCTGACCGCGGGGCTCCTCCGGATCGCGCGGCGCTGTCCCGCTCCGAATGTCGGTGAGTTGGCGCGTAAGTCCGGAGCCGAGATCAAACGCGAAGGCGTTGTTGTCGCGCACGAAGTACAGCGACCGGCCATCGGGCGCGATGCGCGGTGCGGATTCAGTCGACGCCGTCTGCGTGATGCGGCGGAGTGCGACGCGGCCTTGCGCACCGCGGCCTGGCACGCCGCGGTCTTGCACCAGATTGTGCACCCAGATGTCGCCGCCTGCCGCCACCACGCGCACGCGGCCATCGCGCGACTTCGGGCCTCTCGCCAGCATCGGTGCAACAGAGTCCATGTGCGCATCGGTGACGAGCTCCGGTGTCGCACCGGCGCGCGGGGCCACACGATACGGCTTCTGCGTTTCATTCCATGCTGCGCCGGGCGCGACCCAGCGGAAATAGACCCACTGGCCGTCCGCGGTCCATCGGACATTGTCTGGCTCGCGCCCGTAGAGCTCAGGGCCGCGCATGATGTTCGGAACGGTCAGATCGAACGCCGGCGTCTGGGCGCTGGCGATTGAGGCGGTGAGCGCAAGAGCAACGAGAGCAAGTCGG
>JAYTDH010000208.1:0-26888 GCA_043736095.1 Gemmatimonas sp. | reverse complement strand
GCAGCGGCGTGCGCTGACGATTGCGCTCGATGCACTCGAGCCGGCGCAACTCCTCGTGCCCGAGAAAGTGTTGGCGATGATTCCGCCGATGCCGCCGGGGAGTGATCCGGCGTACGACTGGCTCCCGCGCGCCGGCACGGCGGTAGATCAGGTCGAACTCGCCGGCGGACTCGCGACCGAAGTGGTTGAAGGACTGCTTGAGCGTGACCGCCTCCAGCGCGTCGCGCTCTTCTATGCGCGCGATCGGCAGCAGATGCCGCTGGCCGAGGTGATGGCGACGATTGTGGAGCGCACGTGGTCGGCGCCGATGCCGGCCACGACCGATGCGCAGGCGATGCGGCGCGTGGTCAGGCGCGTGGTGCTCAACACACTGCTCGACCGTGCCGGTGACTCGCGGGCCTCGGCGGACGTTCGGCAGGTAGCGGCGCTGCATCTGGTGACGCTTCGGCAGACGCTTGAGGGCCAGGCTGATACGGGGAACGTGGCCGACCGTGCGCTGCGACTCGCGGCGATCAGGGAGATCCAGGCGTTCGAGCGCGGGGAGGATGACGGTGCGAAGCGCACGCGGTATCCCGTGATAACGCTGCCGTGGCCATGAGAGTCGGCGTAATGCTTGATTAAGAATTGATGAAAGGGGATGCGCCGCCGTGGACGCGTCCCCAACGTATCGGCGGAGCAACCTTTGGTGTGCGCGCGGTGTCACACCGTGGTCGGTCACCGTAGGGTGGCCGGACCGACCCCACTGATCGTTTCCTGCTAGAGGCGCGACTTGCATGAGACTGCCCCGTTCCCGTCGCACGCTGGTAATTCTCGCGTTGCTCGTAGTTGGAGCGCCTGCCGCATGGCTGATCGCACGCCCGGCCACCGATACGGGCGACGCCCTCGTCGCCACGGTGAAGCAGGGCGACTTCTTCGTGACCGTGACCACGGCCGGTGAGCTGCGCTCGCGTTCATTCGTCCAGATCCAGGCGCCACCGGGGATGCAACAGGCGAATGCTTTCAATGTGAAGATCCAAACGCTCGTCCCTGAGGGCACGATCGTGAAGGCCGGCGACTTCGTGGCCGAACTGGACCGCTCCTCACTCGCGCAACGGCTCTCCGATGTGACGCTCGCACTGCAGAAGGCCACGGCGCAACTCGAGCAGGCGATGCTCGATTCGACGCTCAATCTGTCGAAGGCGCGCGAGGATATCCGCGGGATGGAGCTCGCGCTCGAGGAGAAGCGGCTCGCAAAGGAGCAGGCGATCTATGAGGCCCCCACGATCCGGCGTCAGGCCGAGATCGATCTCGAGAAGGCTGAGCGCGCGCTCGCACAGGCCCGTATCGACTACGTGACGCGCGTGGAGCAGGCAAAGGCAAAGATGAGCGAAGTCGGCTCCGACGTACAGCGCCAGCGCAATCTCTTACAGATTGTGCAAAACGTGATGTCCGGATTCACAATCAGCGCCCCATCGGACGGCATGGTCATCTATGTGAAAGAATGGAACGGCAAGAAGAAGACAGCCGGCAGTCAGGTGAATCCGTGGGAGCCGACGGTCGCGACGCTGCCGGACCTCACGAAGATGGAATCGATCACCTATGTGAATGAGATTGACGTGCGCAAGATCGCGGTGGGGCAGACGGTCAGCCTCACGCTCGACTCCGATCCCAGCAAGCGCCTCACCGGTACCGTGAAGGCGGTCGCGAATGTTGGTGAGCAGCGCCCGAACTCCGATGCGAAGGTTTTCGAGGTTGTCGTCACTGTCGTACAGGCAGATACCACACTGCGCCCCGGCATGACAACGGGCAACGCGATCTCCACCGCACGGATCGTGAACGCGCTCTCGCTTCCTCTCGAGGCGGTCAGCTCCTCTGGCGATGTCCCGGTCGTATTTAAGCGGACCGGAGTGCGTGTCGTGAAGCAGGAGGTGGAGATTGGCGTGATGAACGACAACGAGGTCGTAATCACCCGTGGCGTGGTGGCGGGCGACGAAGTGCTGCTCGTGCCGCCGCCGGACGCTGGGGGGATGGAGGTGGTGCGCCTCCCCGGCTCGACCCGCGGCACGACGGGCGGCACGACGGGCGGCACGAAGGCGCCAAGCGATGGCGCGCGACCGTCGACCGACACGGCAACCCCGGCTCGGACGATCCCGCGTGGCACCTGATGGCGAGGGTGGCGCGCGCGCGGTTGCTCGGGGTCGCGAGTTTCTCGCGCACGCCGCCTTTGCGTCGCGCACGGCACTCGAGGCCGTCGCGCATAATCGACTACGCGCCGGGCTAACGTCACTCGGCATCCTCTTTGGTGTCGCATCGGTGATTGCGATGCTGGCGATTGGGCGTGGCGCCGAGGCCGAGATTCTTGAACAGATGAAGCTTCTCGGTTCAAACAACGTGCTCATTGCGCCGTACGAGGAACAGAAGGAAGGGGACGCGGGCGAGGCGGACACCAAGCAGCCCAAGCGATTTTCACCGGGCCTCACGCAGCTCGATGCGCGCGCTATCCGAGACCACATTCCTGGGGTCGACGCGGTGAGTGCTGAGGTCGTGCTCAACACGACAGTGACCCGCGAGGGGCGACGTCGTTCGGGAAAGGTGGTGGGAATCGATAGCGTCTACTTCCGGCTTTTGAATATGGGCTTCGAGACTGGCGGTCACTTCACCGACGAGCAGATGGCGACGGGGCGCCCGGTGGCGATTATCGGTCACGGCGTGAAGACGCGGTTCTTCACCACAGAGGATCCAATCGGGAAGCCGATCAAGGTCGGCGAGATATGGCTGACAGTCGTCGGGGTACTGACCGATCGCCAGGTCGCGGGCGAGAACACCGAGCGGCTGGGTCTGCGCGATGTCGGGATGGATGTGTTTGTTCCGCTCAACACGATGCTCCTGCGGTTCAGGAATCGCGCGCAGGTCACGCAGGCGGAGATCGAGCTTGCGAGTCGCGCCGAAGGTGTGCCCGATGCACAGGAGCAGCCGACAGAGGAGGTAAAGAAGGAACGCGAGAACTATCACCAGCTCGACCGCATCGTGGTGCGCGTCACGGACTCGAAGAACGTGCCTCAGGTTGCCGATGTCGTGCGCCGGATGCTGACGCGCCGGCACAACACGGTGGTGGACTTCGAGGTGACGGTGCCGGAACTCCTGCTCAAACAGGAGCAGCGCGCCAAGACGATCTTCAACGTGGTGCTCGGCGCAATCGCGAGTATCTCGCTGATTGTCGGTGGAATCGGGATCATGAATATCATGTTGGCGTCGATTCTCGAGCGGATCCGCGAGATCGGTGTGCGCCGTGCGATGGGCGCGACGCAGAAGGACATTCTCGCACAATTCTTGGCTGAGGCGGTCCTCATCAGCGTTGCCGGTGGCGTGGCCGGGATCCTTGTGGGCGGGGGCCTCAGCCTCGGCATCGAGAAGTTCGCGGGCATCCGCACGATGGTGTCGGTGGCGAGCGTGGTGGTTGCTTTCGGTGTTTCGCTTACGGTGGGGCTGGTCTTCGGGATCGTGCCCGCGTGGCGGGCGGCCAAGCAAGATCCAGTCGTGTGTCTGCGCTACGAATGAGGAGAATTATGCGTCGAGTGTGCCTCGCGCTCGCACTCGTGTGCGGCGTGTCGATGAACGTGGCGGCGCAATTGCCGTTGCGGCTCACGTTGCAGGAGGCGATTAGCAGGGCACGGACGCGCGGCCCAACGGCGCTTGCCGCCAAGGCCTCCCGCGACGCGGCGCGCGCGCGCGATCGCGCGTTTGGCGCGGCGCTGATGCCACAGGTCGCGCTGAGCGGGAATCTCCCTGCCTACAACCGCTCGATCATCCCGGTGTTGCAGCAGGATGGGTCGACCGTGTTCCGACCGCAGGAGCAGAACCAGTCCGACCTGAACATGGCAATCTCACAGCGAATCCCGCTCACGGGCGGCGACGTCTTCATCAACTCAGGGCTCTCGCGCATCGATCGGGTCGGCAGTTTCTCGAGTCGCACGTTCCAGACCACGCCCGTGCAGGTCGGCATCCGTCAGGATCTACTCCGCCCGAATCGGCAGCGGTGGGACAACCGTGAGCAGGGACTCCGAGCGGATGTCGCGGAGCGCGCCTACCACGAGGCGTTGGAGGACGTGGCGATCGCGACGGCCAATGCCTTCTTTGATTATTACACGGCAAAGCTGGGGCTCGAAAACGCGGCGGCGAATGCGCTGGTCAACGACACACTGTTCACGCTGAACAAGGGACGATTCGAAGTCGGAAAGATCGGCGAGAACGATCTGCTGCAGAGCGAACTCGCGCTACTGCGTGCGCAGGTCGCGCTCGACGGTGCGCGGCTCGAGCACGATCGTACGCTCGCCGCGCTCCGTCTTTCGCTCGATCTCCCTACCGGTGCGCCGCTTGAGATTGTCGTCCCGAATGACATCCCCGAGTTCGTCGCCGACACGGTCATCGCAGTACAGATGGCGCACAAGCACCGGGCGCAGATGTTGGAGATCGAGTTGCAGCAGGTGCAGGCCGACCGCCGGATTGCTGAGGCGCGCTTCGGCGCGGGCTTCGGGGGGACCCTCACGGCGTCGATGGGTCTGAACCAGTCCGCTGGCACGCTGGATTCCGCGTACCGCGACCTGCGAGAGGCGCAGCGGTTCACGGTCGGCATCTCGATCCCCCTCGTGCAGTGGGGAGGGCGTAGCGCGAGTATCCAAGCGGCGCGGTTGGACGGCGATCGCGTGGAATACACCACGCGCCAGACGCGGGAGCAAACGGCACAGGAGGCGCACTTTGCCGCACTCGGAGTCGCGCAGGCGCGTCGGCAGTTGACCATCGCCGCCAAGGCGGACACCGTCGGTGCGAAGCGCTTCGAGGTGGCGAAAAATCGGTACGTAATCGGGCGTATCGGCATCGACAACCTGTATCAGGCTCAGGCCGAAAAGGATGCCGCGCTCGTCTCCTATCTACAGTCGCTGCGCGGCTACTGGGTGGCCTACTACCGTCTCCGGCGCGTGACGATGTTTGACTTCGCTGCTGGCACGGCGATCCGCTGAACCGGGGGATTTCTCCCGTGCTCCCTCGCGGAGAGGGCCGCCGTTGTTGATACTTCGTGTATGCCAGTCGCCGACTTACTGCAGCTCCAATCCCCCGACCGCCTTGCGGCGCTCGAGGAAACGGGATTGCTCGACACTCCCGCCAGCCCCGCACTCGAGCGTCTGACCCGCATGACGACGCGGTTGCTTGGCGTGCCAACTGCCGTCGTGAGTTTGGTTGATCGAGATCGCCAGTTCTTTGCCGCGGCGGACGGACTGCGCGATGACCTTGCAATCGCGCGAGAGAGCCCGCTTTCGCACTCGTTCTGTCAGCACGTCGTGGCTGGGGCCGCACCGTTCGTTGTGGCCGATGCGCGCACGCACCCACTTGTTGGCGACAACCTGGCGATTGAGGACTACGGCATCCAAGCGTACGCCGGAATGCCGCTTACGACGTCCGACGGCCATACGCTTGGTTCGTTCTGCGCCTTCGATTATCATCCACGCGAGTGGACGCCCGATCAACTCGAACTCCTGCGCGATCTGGCGCAGGCGGCGATGACGGAGATCGAACTGCGATTCGCTTCGCGACGGCTCGAAGAACAGGGGGAGCAACTGACGCAGCTCCTCGACAACACGAACGAACTCGTGGCGCGCCTCACGCCCGACGGCGCGGTCAGCTGGGGGAATGCGGCGTGGCGTCGCTTGCTGGGGGATCCTGACCTCTCCGAGTCGGACTGGCTCCGCACGCGCGTGGATGCGCGCAGTCGCACGGCGTTTGACACAGCGTGGCGAGGCGTCGTCGAGGGCGAGACTTCCGCGACGGTCGAGTTCGTACTGAATCCGCCGGGGCGACTCCCAGTGACGGTCACCTCGCGGCTCGTACCGATTTCATCGAAGGGACACTTGCGAGGCGTGCGATTCTACGGGCGCGACATTACGGAATCGCGACGGGTCGAACGCCTGAAGGAAGAGATGATCGGCATCGTCAGTCATGAACTCCGCACGCCGATCGGGGCAGTGCAGGGCGCGCTGCAACTCCTCGGTCGACTCCTGCCCGCTGATCTCCCGGCGCGCGAGCGCGAGCTCATCGCCCTCGCCACGCGCAACACGCAGCGGCTCCTCGCCCTCGTGAACGATTTGCTCGATCTCGAGAAGCTCGAGGGAGAAAGCGCGCTCTTCGAGATGACCGACGCGCCGATCGCGGACGTGTTCTCGGTGGCGCGCGATGCGACGGCACCACTCGCCGAGCGCGCGGGAGTCGTGCTCGAATGGAACGATGCCGGTGCAATCGTACACGGCGATGCCGCGCGCCACGCGCAGGTGGTGATCAACTTGGTCGGGAATGCCATCAAGTTCTCAGCCAAGGGCGGCGCGGTCCACATCGACGCGGTCCCTGATGGTGGCGGCTTTCGCATTCGCGTGCGCGATGAAGGGCGCGGCATTCCCAAGAGCGAACTCGAGCGAGTATTCGAGCGATTCTCGCAGGTGCATCGTACCGACGCCACCGAGAAGGGCGGAACCGGACTCGGGCTGGCCATCGCGCGCGCAATCGTGCTGCAACACCGGGGACGCCTCTGGGTGGAAAGTGAAGAGGGTGTGGGGAGCACGTTCCAGTTCACCGTCCCCGCGTCCACACCCTCCGCGTCCGTCTGACCTTGCTAACGACCGCTCAGTACGTGAGTTGGATTGCCGTCGTGAAGAGGCGGTCAGTCGTGCGGAAGGTCGGTTCCGGCAGATTGTCGTAGCGGATCACGTACGCGATTTTTACGCCGATACGTGTGGAGATTGGCGCGATTAGCGCGGTCTCCGTATTCACGCGCCAATCTTCGCCATTATCGAGGTTGGGCTGGAGCTCGACGTTTTGCTGGAAATACGACAGCGTGGAGAACTGGTGACGCCACGTACCCGCGAGGCGCGCGGCCGGATAGCTCTGCGTGCCAGTCCCGTCGGTGGAAGTCTGCTGCGTTGCCGTGGCGCCCCCCTCGAAGCGCAGCGTGTCGTCGGCGTTTGCCACGGCGCGGTACTGCAGGCCGATCTGTTCTTCAAAGCGCCGCTCGATACCAGCAAAGGGATTGCGATCGTAGGCACCGCCGACGAAGACCGCAAAAAACTCATCGAGCTTGTAGTCGGTGCGGAGGCCGGCGCGCAGATTGTTCGTGCTTTCGATGCCGTCCTGCTGACCGCGCACGATACCAAACGTCTGTTCTAGCGAGAGCCGGCCGCGCGACTGCGTCAGCTTCTCGCCGATGCTCAGCGTGGTGACTTCCGTGTTGCCGCTCGTGGAGACGTAGCCGAAGTCCGTCGTGAACTTCGTGACCGTCGGTGCTCGCTCCTGTGATTGCACGGGCACGGCGAGCGCAGTGAGCGCAGTGACCGCGGCGCGCATCGCGAATGAGCGGAGGAGTGGCTGGGGCATGGCGATGGTGAGAGAGAGGGTCCGGAAACCTAACCCCACCGTGCTCCGGCGCAGGAGTCCCGCACCGCGCCAGCGACCGGGCGCTACCAGCGCCAGTCTTTGTAGAGATCCATACCGAACTGATAGATCTGGGCGAACGAGCCGATGCGATTGCAGGGCGCCGAGCCGGGCGTGAGTGAGACCTCGGCCGACAGCCGCTCCCGCGGACGATACTCCGCCGCGATACCGAACCACGCGGGGAGTGACTCGGCGGCGCGGTTTGCCCCACGGCACACGCCGCCAGACAGCCGCAGGTAGCTGTCGCTGCCGACCTGCGTGCCGGCGGTGAGGGCGAAGCTGTTGAGCAGACCTTCGAACGAGTTCAGTGTGAAGTCACTCGGACTATCGCCGGCGATCGTCACGACCTGCAGTTCGCTGAGGAAGGGCAACTTGGCGCCCAAGGCGCGCTCGGCCGCGCCACCGAGCGAGGGAATGAGTGCTGCGGTCGCCAAGCGAACGGCCGAGCCGCGCTGTCCGTCGAGCACAAACGTCGGCGCACCGAAGAGCAGATACGAGATAATCTCGGTCTCGCTCGCGGTGGTGCCGAGATCGCTGCTGCTGAGCAGGAGGCGCGGTGCGTCTGTAGTGCCGTTGATCCGCGCATTGATGTGCACATCCTCACGCTGCGCTTGGCGCACGGTGTAGGACGTGAAAATGTCGAGGTTCGGCGCAATGCTCAGCGGGCCGTTCATGCGCACGAGTCCGCTGTCTACTTGGAAGGTGCGCTGCAGGAGTCCAAGATCGAGACGGTAGGAGCCACGCGCGGCGAAAATGTCGCCACGCACATCTGGTGAGTCGAGCGTGCCGACGACGGCGACCTCTCCGGTGAGCTGCACGTTCGCCTCGGGCGAGCGGAGACGCACCTCGTTGCCGAGTCGCACACTGAGCCCTTCAAGCGTTGGCGCATAGGAAGTTGCGGTGGAGTCCTCGGCAAGATCTTCGTCAAGGACGAGGATGCGACGCTCCTGCTGCCCAATGAAGACGTTGGCGTTGGGCACGAGCACGTCGCCGCCGAGTCGGAGCGAGTCGAGCGGACCGCGGAGGCGGAGGTTCCACGTCACGTTGGCCTCGGCGACGCGGGGGTCATCGATGACCCGCAGCGATCGCGCGACGGTGCGGAGGTCCGCCGCCCAGCCGCTTGGCGTGCGCACAATTGAGCCGTCCACGCTCGCGGTATCGGCGCTCGAGCGGTCATCCGTGAGACGCGCCCGGTACAGGATGATCGAATCCGGTGCGAGGCCGAGGTCCATCTCGAGATCCTGGAATCCGGCGCCGAGCGCTGGGACTGTGAACGCGCCTCCTCGGAGCAACACGTTGCCGCGCGGTTCTAGTGAGTCCCAGTTCCCGGTGACCTGTAAATCCGCGTCGAACCCGCCGCGCAAGTCACGGATGCCGGGAAGGAGCGCCTCGAGGCCGTTCAGCGAGGACCCATCGGCGATAAGGCGTACGTAGAGCGGAGCCTTCACGAGGCGCTGCTCGACCGTACGCCCCTCGAAAGTAAGGTCCATCGGGAGTTCGGCGACGAGCGTGAAGGCATCGCGCGAGAGCATCCGCGCGGTCATCGTGACCGCCGCGAGTCGCTCGGCGTACGTCACCTGAAACGCGAGTTCGGGGGCGATGCGACCGTCTACGCGGGTGGAGTCGAGGCGTACATCGAGGGCGAGGAGTGGCGCGACTTGGGTTCCGTCGAGTCGCGCGTCGAAGGTCAGCTCACCGTTGATGCGTGGGGGCATCCATCCGGTGAAGCGGGCATGCGAGAGCGGAACGCGCAGGGCGTGCGCTTCCATCGTCATAGTGCCGTCGGTGTCGACGCGGCCATTGACCGCGAAGCGCGCACCCTCGGCGCTGAGGAGCTCAAGGGAGTCGATCGTCAACCGATCGGGTCCGTTGAAGATCTCGGCCGGTCGCTGCAGGGTCCACCGCGCGTCGGCCGAATGTGCGTCGAGCGAATCGACGCGCAGGCGCAGGCTATCGCCCATGAAGTGGAGGTCTGCACGCGCGGAGACGAATAGCGTGTCGGCGGCGACCATGCGCACGGAGGCATCGGCCCACGCGGCCTCGCGCACAGTTGCCTCTGCGGAGACGCGATGCACGGGCAATCCGGCGCCGGCGATATCTAGCGCATCGAAGGTGATAAGACCGTGCGTCGCGCTCGGGATGCCATCGAGGAGAAGCTCGCCATCCACGCGCCGCACACCGTAGCTCCCGAACTGCAGGGAGTCGGCCGTGAGGGTCGCGCGCAGGTCCATCGTGTCGAGTGAGCCGAAGATGATTCCGGCGAGCCGTGCGTGTCCGCGCAGAGAATCTGTCCATGCGAGCGCGAGCGAGTCAGGGAGGAATCCGCGGAGTTCGGCGACCGAGTCGAGGTCGACGACGAATCGCAACGTGTCACGGAGCGTGGGGTCGCGGCTGAGTTGCCCTTGGGCGCTGATGCGACCCGCGCGCGCCCTCGCCGAGAGCGTGTCGATGCGGATTCCACCGGGCTCGAGTTCCATGTACGCGCGCGCTTCGGCGATGACGATTCCGCCTAGCGTGCTCCCGGAATCGAGCATGATGTCGATCGGCCCCGCCGGTGACTCCCATGGGCCGTCGAGTCCGAGGAGCGCCGAGGCCGTGATGAGGTGCGGGGGAAGATTGTTGTCGGGGAGGAGCTTGCGTGCATCGAACTCGACGACGGCGAACTCGCCCTTAGCGACGAGCAGGAGCGTGTCCATCGAGGTCGCGCCATTGAATGTCATCTGGCCGGCATCACCGGAGAGCGCCAGCGCGACGGATACGGAGTCACCGATCGCTGAGACCTGCGCCGTACCGTGCATCGTGCCCGCGAGCCGCGCGGTGGTGAAGGCGCGGCCCAGCGCGGCCACACCGATCGTATCGAGATCGAGGCGTGCCTCGAGCCACACTTTGGATTCATCATCGGCGATGCGTCCCTCACCGCGCAGCCGCGAACGCGGAAGGTCGCCGTCGTTGTGCACGAGCTCGAGATCACTGAACCCGATGTTGTCGAGCGGCCCCGTGAGATGCACGCGTCCCGTGAGATACCCGTGGAGGGAATCGGCGACCTCGGTGACACCGCCGACGGTCCGGACGTCCATCGAGTCGATCCGCACGTCGAGCGGCTTGAAGATTGTCTGAGTGGCGAGCAGGTCCATCGTGCCCGCGAGCGTGAAGCGCGAGCGCGCGGTGCCGACTCGGCGATCCTCGAACACGATTGTCGAGGGATCGATCGTGAAGTTGTCGAGCGGCCCACCACGCGCCCGAAGCTGGCCGCGCACCGTGCCGTCCCACGGTGGTGGCGGCGAGGAGTCGCCGAAGATCTCACGGACGAGCCGGAGATCAAGCGGGGCGGCGGTGACATCGACGTCCCGTACTTCGATCTCGCGCGCACCCGTGCCCACCTCGGTGATTAGACGACCACGCAACTCCGAGCCTGTCGCGCGGACGATGAGATCGGTGAGCGCGTAGCGGGTCCAGCCGCGTTGCTTCCCGTTCTGGATGCGCACCACGGCGCTGCCGCTTCCCGTCTTCGGGATGAGGTCGCTGATCCAGGTGATGTCGGCAAGATCGACGCTACGCGCGCGGAGCGTGAGGGCGAGTTCAGTGTCCGCGGCGCCCGAGGCGAACCCAATCGTGCCCCGCACGCCGAGGTCCGAGCGCCCCATCGTGAGCCGCGGGAAATCAAGATGTGCGGAGTCGGCGAAGAGCTCCACGCGTCCTGCCCCATCGCGAAGTCGCACAGGAGGCGACGAGACGGCGACGGCGATCTGCTCCACCACGAAGGTGCCGCTCCCGTCCTCGAGGAAGTACTCGCTCTCCCCGAGCGTGAGATCGAGCTCCGTGTACGCCGTGCGGATCGGCGGAAGGGCGGGGAGTGTGTCGGGCTGCGCGAGAGTGAGCTCGCCGTTGGTGATCGTGAGTGAGCGGATGCGGATTTTCCACGCCTGTGACCTCGACGCGTTGGGATCGAGGGAGTCCGGTGGGACGAGCCCAGCAATGTTCCATGTGCCATCCGCCTGTTGCACCAGATTGATTCGCGGATGGACGAGATGCGCGTCTTCGAGCACGAGCACGCGATCCAACAGGGCAGCGACCGCGACGCGCGCCCGTATCGCGCCCGTGGCGATCACGCGTGCGCCGGCGCTATCCCGGAGCACGATCGAGTCGGCGGCGAATGAGCCGATTGGCACGAGGTCGAGTCCATGCACGACGATGGATCCGCGACCGCCCATCGCGTTGGCGAGTGCGGACGCGACTTGCCGCTCCACCCACTTGCGCCCGGGACCGGTGCGCAGCGCGGTGTATCCAACACCGGCGACGAGCGCCCCTACCACCATTATGAGCGCGATGGCGGAGCGGACGACGACGCGGCGACGCGGAGTCACGTTAGAACGCCTCGCCGATGCTGAAGTGGAACGTCAGCCGCGGAAGCAGGCCGGTGGATCGCGGTGGTCGGAAGCTCGACGGGCACGCCACGGGGCCAAGCGCACCGGAGGCCGCATCGTCGAGCGGCTCACTCCCGCCCGGCGAAACACAGATCGCCCGCCCGACGGCGGTCGCCGTCGCGCGCTGCAGGTAGAACGCTGGTCCCGCCTCACGGGCGTGCGGGTTGTAGCCGATATCGACGCGAAACGGACCGAGTGGAGTCACGAGGCGAACGCCGAACCCCGGGGTGGCACGGAGCCCGGTCACCGCGTAGTTGCCGGAGTTGTTCCAGACGCGCCCCGCGTCGAGAAAGATCACCCACCGCAGCAGATCGCTCGGCCACCCGACGCGCGAGCGGAGCTCGAGATTCACCAGCGCCTGCGCCGTGCCGCCGGCAGGGGAGGTGCGCTCGAACCCGAGTGCCGCGTCGGCGACGCCGACGGCGTTCCCGCCAACGGAAAGCGTATCGCTCGGCGCTTTCACGATATAGACCGTCGGGCCAAGCTGACCCTGATTGAATCCGCGCACGGTATTCTGGCCACCGGAGTAGAAACGCTCCTGCGGCGGGACGAGCCCTTCGAGATCCCGCGCCGTCACGATGAAGCCCGCCGAGAGGCGCGCGGCGCCAATCCACGAGCGGGTGAGCGGTCGGTACAACGCGTACTCGAGCTGGGTGCGATTGAAGTTGATGCGCGTTCCCGGTTCGCCGACGTTCACGGTGCCGATGCGCGTCTCGACGGCCCAGCGTTCGTCGTTGGAGGCAAGCGTGGTGATGGCCGGCGCGGAACGTGACCAGGTCACACCGGCGGCGTTGGTCACGCTCCGAGAGTTGAGCAAGAACCGATCGTTGAAGCGGCAGAGACCAAAAGTCGCGCAGGAGACCGCCGCGTCGGACGTGGTGCGGCCGATGTCGAACCGATACGTGAACGTGTTGTTGACGCGCGGGATCAGCGGGCGATCGAACGATCCAACGCCGCCGATGTTCGTCTCACGGACGTAGCTCTGAAATTCCGTGCGCCGTTCGCTGTAGAGCGTGCCGACGGGGTGCCACTTGTCGCCAATCACGCCGCGGAGCGCGAGTGAGGCGCCGACGTAGTAGTTCATTGTCGTGCTGAACGTATCGGCGCGCACGCTGGGTGCGCAGAGGTTCGACAGGCTCGTGAGTGGCTCGCCGACGCCGATCTTCGAGAGCCGTGCGTCGAGCTGCAACCGGTGTCCGCGACGCGCGAAGTTCTGCTCGACAAAGCGTGACTGCGTGCGGAAGCAGTCGATCGTGCCCCAGCCGCCGCCGATGCGCAGCGAGCGATGGCGAC
Organism: Gemmatimonas sp.; assembly: GCA_043736095.1. GTDB lineage: Bacteria > Gemmatimonadota > Gemmatimonadetes > Gemmatimonadales > Gemmatimonadaceae > Pseudogemmatithrix. The sequence goes on along the minus strand of JAYTDH010000208.1, from coordinate 13,719 downwards.
CCTCGATCAGTCGCACGCGCATGGGCAGTGTGTCGCGCTTGCCGCCCTTGGCTAGGGTATCGATCGCCACGGTGCGATAGAGATCGGATGAGTACAGCAGTTGCTGGCTCGATGCGACGGCACGCGAACTGTAGACATCGCCCGTCTGGAATCGAAGGAGTTCCCGCACGTCGCGCTCGCGCAGGGCGGGGCGCGTCGAGTCATTCGCCGTGACGGAGACTTCAATGTCGCCGACGCGGATCAGCGCCCCGGGACGGAAATCGAGTGTGACGCGGGCGAGCCGGGCCGCCGTATCGATCTCCACGGTGCGGGTTGGTGGGCGGGCCCGTGCGTAGCCTTCGGCACGGAGGATCTGCTGCACGGAGTCGAGTGTCGCGACGATCACCGAGTCATCGAGCGGGGAGCCCCGCAGATTGCTCACGAGCTTTCGCTGGTCCACGATGCGCGGCGGTAGCCCTGTGACGCGAAGCGAGTCGATCCGCAGTGGAGGCGCTTCGCGCACGCGGAAGCGTACCTCGACCGTCTGCGCACTCGTCTTCACCGTGCCCGCGGTCGCGCTCGTGCCCGGGTATCCGCGCATCGCATACCACGCCGCGATGCGCCGCGTGTCTCGCAACAGCTCGAGGGAGTCGAGGCAGGCAGTCGGGCCAGTGTTCCAACCGAACCACCGTCGCAGCCGACCCGCGCGCTCCGTGTAGATAATCAGCCGCAGGTCGACCGTGGCGATTGACTTGTTCCCCGTGATCCGGAGCGCCTCGACGCGCGGGCGACGCGTAGTGCACTCCCGATCCTGCGCCCCGAGAGGCGCCCCGAGAGGCGCGGCGAGAGGCGCGGCGAGACCGAGGAGCAGCAACGGGACGGCTCGCAGGAGGGCGCGCACGCCGCTGAGCGCGCGCGTCTCGGACAGGGGCATTGCGACGGGCTAAAGGAGGAAGCGGGGCCGGCGGGAGGACGTGAGCCTGTGGCGGGAGGTGCGTTTCGCGCGCCTGTTCCTAATATTATCCTACTCGTCCCACCCTGAGTCACCCTTGGAGACCCTGCCGATGCGTGTCGCCCTCGTCCGGTCCGCCGCTCTTATTGCCGCGCTCTTCGCTACGGCCTGTGCCGAGAAAGCGCCCGAGGTCGTCGAGACCCCTGATCCCGCCTGCTTCGGGAACCGGGTGCTCTCTTTCCAAGATGTCTCCGCCGAGGTCGTAATCCCGTCGGGCGAGTCGTGTGAGACGGGGACCTTCCGCGTGATTTTCACTCGGGGCGCGGACACACTCGCGACGCTTGAGGAATCGCGCATTGGATCGGTCGGGTTCATCGGCACGTCGGATGTCGACGGCGATGGGCGCGGTGAGTTCTTCGTCGCGACGTTTTCGGCTGATTCCGCCGCCATCGGGATGCTCTACGCCTTCACGGACGCCACCACCGGCATCCTGAAGTTCCCGCTCGCGGAACTCGACTCCACCCAGCGAGTAGGCTACGCGGGACGTGATCGCTTCGGCTTCGGCGGCGGGGATCAGCTCGTCCGCGCCTTCCCGCGCGGCGTGGCCGGCGATACGGCGTGGTTCGGCTACTCTCATGGCCAGTCGACGTGGACCACCATCGAGCGCCCGAGCTGGGTGCGCTGAGCGCCCTCACGTCCCCCGCGGCTTCACCCGCCGCGTAGGGGCGGCGGTCACGGGATCATCTGGCCAGGGATGGCGCGGATAGCGTCCCTTCAGATCGCGCCTGACCTCGAAGTATCCGTCGCGCCAGAAACTCGCGAGGTCACGCGTCACCTGCACCGGGCGCCCCGCGGGCGAGAGCAGATGCAGCACCAGTGGTGCGCGCCCCTCGGCGATGCGCGGCGTCTCGAGTAATCCAAAGAGTTCCTGCAGCTTCACCGCGAGTACCGGCTGCGTGGGATCAGCGTAGTCGATGCTGATGCGCGATCCACTCGGCACTTCGAGATGCGTCGGCGCGAAGGCGTCGAGCCGCGCGCGTGCCGCCCACGGAAGACGCGCGAGGAGCGCCGCGCCCAGATCCACGCGCGCGAGGTCTGATTTCTTCCGCACGCCGTCGAGCGCGGGGACAAGCCAATCCTCGAGCGACTCGATGAGCGATGCATCCGCGACATCGGCGAACGCGGCGGCATCGTGACGATGCGCAAACGCCAGTCGTGCGCGCAACGCCGTGGCGTGCGCACTCCAGGTGAGCATCCCCAGTCCCTCGCGGCGGATGGCGGCAACCAGCACTGACGCAATCTCTTCTGCGGTGACATCGCGAAGCGGCCGCTCGCGCAACACGATCGCCCCGATTCGTTCGCGCTCCACGAGTCGAATCTCGGCGTGCTCCGCGTCCCACTCCACGGCGCGTTCGGTGAGAAGCGCCGCGCCGCCGGCCTCGCGCACCGCCGTCGCACTCAGTGGCGCGGCGAGCCAGATGCGGCTCTCGGCGGGATCGCCATCGAGATCGGCAATCGCGAGGAAGGGGGCGTGACCGAGTGCTTGTGGCGTGGCGAATCGCGCGCCGCGCCCGTTGCGCAGGAGATACCGAGCAGCGTCGCCCGCGCGTCGCTGCGCGAGCCGATCAGGATACGCGAGCGCGACAAGCGCCCCGAGTCCGTCGAGTGGATCGTCGTTGCCCGCATCGGCTGCGGGCGCATCTCGCACATCTCGCACACCTCGCAGATCGCGCAGCGCGTGTTGCAGCGCACGCGCCTCCGCGCGCACGCGCTGCGCACGCGACTCATCGCTGAGCCCACGCACGTCACCGCGCAGCGCCTGCACGCGGGTCCGGAGGTCTGCATCGTGCTCTGCGGCCTCGCGCCGGAGGATGTCTCGTTCGGCGAGCAAGGCCGCGACTTCGCAGGCGAGTACGGCCTCTCCCCGTGCCGCACCAATCAGCACCAGATGCGCCAGACGCGGGGCGATGCCAAGCGCGGCCATCGCGCGCCCGTGTGGCGTCACGCGACCTGCGGCGTCGAGCGCGCCGAGGTCGCGGAGGAGCGCGCGCCCCTGTGCCAGTGCTCCGGCGGGCGGTGCGTCGAGCCAACGCAGCGTGGACGCGTCGTTCGCTCCGGCGCAGGCGAGTTCGAGCGCCAGTGGTGTGAGATCGGACTCGAGCAACTCGGGAATCGCGCGGACAGGAAGCGACGCGTGCGTCCCTTCGTCCCAGAGCCGGATGCAGACGCCTGGTGCCGTGCGTCCGGCGCGTCCGCGGCGTTGATCTGCAGAGGAGCGTGGCACGCGCACTGTTTCGAGGCGGGTCATGCCGCTTCGGGGATCGTACCGAGGCACGCGCGCCAGTCCGGCGTCCACCACGATGCGCACGCCGTCGAGCGTCACCGACGACTCGGCGATCGCGGTGGCGAGCACCACGCGTCGTCCCGGTAATCGTGGGCGGAGGACGCTGTCCTGCTCGGCGAGCGTGAGCGTGCCGTGGAGCAACTCCACCCGCGCGCCGAGCTCGGGCGATTCTTCGAGCGCCGTACGCACACGTTGGATCTCGGCAATCCCCGGCAGAAAAACCAGCGCGTCCCCCGCGGACTCGGTGAGCACGCGCTGCACCGCCTGTGCCACGCCGCGGGCGAGCGGGAGACCGTCGCGCACGGGCCGGAAGTGCGTCACCACCGGATACGCCTGCCCTTCGCTCACGATCACAGGCGCGTCGACGCCGTCCTCAGCGAGCAGCCGCGCCACTGGCGCGGCCTCAAGCGTTGCGGACATCACGATCAACCGGAGGTCGGGACGTAGGACGGCGCGCGATTCCAACGCGAGCGCGAGTCCGAGGTCGCTCGGCAGATGCCGCTCGTGGAACTCGTCGAAGCAGACCGCCGCAATGCCATCGAGCGAGGGGTCGTCTTGGAGCATCCGCGTCAGAATGCCCTCGGTCACAACTTCGATGCGCGTCGCCGCACTGATCCGCGATTCCAATCGCACGCGATACCCGACGGTCCGCCCCACAGGCTCGCCGAGGAGGGAGGCCATCTGTTGCGCGGCGGCGCGCGCGGCGATGCGGCGGGGTTCGAGGACGAGGATGCGCCCATCGCCGCGCCAGGGCGCGTCGAGGAGCGCGAGCGGGAGGCGCGTGGTTTTCCCCGCGCCCGGTGCTGCGATGACGACCGCACTGCATCCCGCCGCGAGCGCGTGGAGCGTCGCGGGGAGGATTCCATCAATGGGGAGCGGCGGAGCGCCGCGAAGGGTGGGCAACTGGCGAGGCAACTGGCGAGGCAACTGGCGACGGACGAGCAGGGCGGAATCAGGCGTCGGACGGCGGAACTGGGGAGGGAAGCCGCACGTACACCTTCGCAGGCATCTCGGGTAACTTATGAGCGACGCCAACGTCGCGCCCCTCTACCGCACATGACAATCTCCGAAATTACCGCTCCGGCCCACACGACGTCCCGCGCCCGCGACCGCATCTTTTGGTCGGTGTTGGTTGTGGTCGCCATTACTGATGTGCTCACCAAGCGCTGGGCCGAGAGAGCGCTCCTGCTGCATATGCCGGAGGAAGTCGTTGGCTCGTGGCTGCGGTGGACGTTGACGTACAACACCGGCGCGGCGATGAATCTTTCGGTGGGTGACGCCTCTCGCGTAGTCTTCAGCGTCATTGCGATCGTGATGATTGGGTACCTCGTGCATCTGTATCGGCAGTCGCCGCCGCACGAGAAGGCGACGCCGTTGGCGCTTGGACTCATCGCCGCTGGAGCGTTTGGGAATCTCATTGATCGGCTCCGACACACCAAAGGCGTGGTCGATTTCATCGACGTCGGCACTGTCGACTGGCGTTTCTGGACATTTAATGTTGCGGATATGGGCGTAAGCGTAGGTGCGGTCCTGCTGGCCATCCTGATGTGGCGCGATGAGCGCGCGTCCCCGACCGCCGCATCCGATGCGGCTCCGACTCCGACCCCGACCCCGAGCACCGAGACATGAGCCAGCGTCGCGAATTCCTCCGTCAGGCCTCCCTGCTCGCGGCGGGGACCGTTGCCGCCGGCGCGGTCTCACCGCTGGCTGCGGAGGGCGCATCGATCGAGGGCGCATCGATCGAGGGCGCGCCGATCGAGGGCGCACTCACTGAGGGCGCCGATCTCCCACAGGCCCAGCAAGCCACGTGGGATATGTCGTGGACCGATCGCATCACTGGGAAGTACCGGATGTGCTTCGACGCGCACGAGATCTCCGATGGCGTCTGCCTGCATCAGGCGCGCTCGTTTATCGCGGGCAATGCGACTGTGTTCGGCCTCAAGGATTCTGATGTGTCGGCCGTGTTGGTCATCCGACACGCGGCCGTCCCGATGGTCATGAAAGACATCCTGTGGGCCGATGGCTGGCTCGGTACCGAGACGAGTCTCAAGGACCCAGAGACCGGAGAGCCCACGAAGCGGAATCCGTTCGTCAATGTGCCGGCCGGCGCTCGCTTCGGTCTCACATGGCCCGATGGTGCGCTCGATACGTTGATCGGCCGCGGCGTGATTGTGCTGGCGTGCGACCTCGCGCTCAACAACTACGTCGGCCGATTCGCGAATCAGCGGAAGATCCCCCGCACCGACGCTCGCGCGCTCGTGATGGACAATCTGATTCCCGGTATTTACAAGATGCCCACGGGAGTCTTTGCGACGTGCCACGCGCAGCAACTCGGCTGCGGCGTGTTGAACGCAGTTTGACCTGAGTCTCAGCGCGCGCCGAGGTCGGCGAGCATCGCCTCGGCGGCGCGCCGTCCGCTGCGTAGGGCGCCATTGATGGACGGCGTCTCGAGGTAGTCCCCGCAGGCATAGATGCCGGCGCTGAGCCGCACCGCCGCGTCGCGCCGATCCGGACTGGGCACGGAGCGGGGGAGCGCGTACGGAACGCGCGCGATGCGGAGCAGTCGCCACTCATGCACCTGCTCCGCGCCGAACCACCGCGTGAGTTGCGCGCGCGACTGGCCGTCGAGGAGCGCATCATCCGTCTCCAAGTGCCCGAGTGTCGTCGCGGAGATCAGCGCCTGCCCTGGAGGCGCATAGCTCGGCGCGATATCGCTTGGCACGCAGATGTGATTGACTGGACCGCGTCGCCCCTCACCGTCGAGCACGAGCAACGGACCACTCACCGGAGAGCGCGGTGCGGCGTAGTAGAGCGTCGCGCAGCCGCCCCACGAGGGTGTGCGGGATCCAGGAACGAGTACGGCGGCGTGGCGGGCGTCCGTGGCGAGAATGATCGCGCGCGCCGGCAGCGACTCGCCGCTCGAAAGCTCGACGCGCCCCTCGCGGATGGCACGAACGCGCGTGCTCGTACGCACGGTGCCCGTCGGGAGTGCGTCCGCGAGTTGTCGTGGAATCGCCTGCATGCCCTCAGCCGGGAGCGTCGCACTTCCGGTGGCGAACATCCCGAAGAGGAACTCGAACCAGTGCTGTGGCGCGCTGAGCTGAGGGTCAAGAAGGACGCCGCCAAAGAAGGGGCGAAAGAAGCTCTCGATCGCGCGATCCGAGAAGCCACGGGCCCGCAGTGCACGGCCCGCGGTCACGTCGCCGAACGGCATAGGCTCGCCTTCGAGCGCGAGGATCGCATCAGCACGGAGTTGGAGCATCCGCCACGCGTCGCCTGGCGTGAAGACGCCCGAGAAGAGCGAGCCCACACCGGCGAGCGGCGCGCGCCAAGGATCTGCAACTCGACCAAAGCCCGAAGCGCGTCGGACGAGCGCGCCCGGCGCGAATTTTCCGAGGTGAAGCGCGTCGAGATCGAGCACCGATCGCGCCTCGGGATATGAATCGAGGAGGACCTGGAACCCGCGGTCGAGGAGGAATCCCTCCACCTGGTCGGTGGTGAGGCGGCCTCCGACCGAATCGGAGGACTCGAGCAGGACCGGGGCGACTCCGGCGCGCGCGCAGGTGCGCGCGGCGGCGAGCCCGGCGAGTCCTCCACCGATGATGATCACGTCGTGTCGCGGCGTCATGTCGAGTAAACAATTGGACTGCGACGAGGGTTCCGATTGCCGGCGGTGCGGAGTGCGCTAGCTTCTGCCGCATGCCAATGCGCGCTGGGTTCGTCGTGGGGGCTCCGTGAGTGCCGCGCCGGAGGAGCCGAAGCGCTACGATCGCGACTATTTCGAGCAGTGGTATCACGATCCCGATCGTCGCGTGATTACGCCGGCGGCGGTAGCGCGCAAAGTGCGGTTGGCGCTCGGAATCGCCGAAGTCCTTCTCGAACGGCCCGTGCGTTGCGTGTTGGACGTGGGGTGCGGCGAAGGGGCGTGGCGCGAGCACCTGCGGCGAGAGCGCCCCCGCGTGCAGTACACGGGGGTGGAATCGAGCGAGTACGCCGTGGAGCGATTCGGGAAGTCGCGTGACATCCGGCGTGGGAGCTTTGGTAGACTCGCGGAGGTCGCGCTCGACGGGCCGTACGATCTCATCGTGGTGTGTGACGTGCTGCAGTACGTCCCCAACGGCGAACTCGGTCCGGGCCTGAAAGCGGTCGCAGGGTTGCTTGGCGGCGTCACGTATCTCGAGGCGTACACGACCGAGGACGCAATCGAGGGAGACCGCACGGCCTGGCACGAGCGGTCGACGGCAGAGTATCGGAAGCGATTCCGCGCGGCGGGTCTCGTCGCGGTTGGGATGCACTGCTACGTCGGTGCGGAACTACGGGAGATGACGGCGTCGCTCGAGCGGGGCGCCTAACGCGGGGCGCCGAGCGCGCCGCGCCGGGGCGCCGAACGTTTTTCCCGCAGTGCCCGGTTACTGGACGTGGTCGACGGTTGACGCGGCGCCGATTTGGTGTAACCTTTCATCCGGATATACGGATGAAGCGACCCCTCCTTTTTGACCGCCTGTCGGCACTGGCCGATCCGATTCGCTCGCGCCTCCTCCTATTGTTGGAGCGGCACGAGCTGACGGTGTCTGAGCTCCGGGCAGTACTGCAGCTCCCGCAGTCGACGGTGAGCCGACACTTGAAGGTGCTGACCGATGCCGGGTGGCTGACGGCACGAGAGGATGGGACGAGCAATCGGTACCGCCTGGATGGGAAGTCGCTCGACGCAGGGAGTCGCAAGCTTTGGACCTCGGTGCGTGAAGAGGCCGAAAGCTTACCTGCTGCCGCGCGCGACGTGATCCGAGTGAAGGGAGTGCTCGCCGATCGCCACACGCGGTCGCAGCAGTTCTTCGCGAGTTCAGCGGCGCAGTGGGATCGAGTGCGCGCCGAGTTGTTCGGGACGCGCACGGAGTTGTTTGCGCTGGTGGGATTGTTGGAGTCCGATGCAGTCGTTGGCGATTTAGGGTGTGGCACGGGTCAACTCGCCGAAGTCATGGCGCCGTTCGTGCGGCAGGTGATCGCGGTGGACGAGTCCACCGCGATGTTGAAGGCGGCAAAGGCCCGACTTTCGGCGCTCGGCAATGTCGAGTTGCGCGCGGGAAGCCTTGAGGCGTTGCCGATCGAGGACGGCCGACTCGATGTGGCGATTCTTTCGCTGGTGTTGCACTACGTGGCGGAGCCGGCGCAGGTGCTCGCCGTGATTCGTCGCGCGTTGGATCCGCGCCATGGAAAACTGTTGCTTGTGGACATGCTCCCGCACGACCGCGCCGAGTATCGGCAGACGATGGGCCATGTCTGGCTGGGATTCGATGCGGAGCAGATTGTGCAGTGGGGGCGCGAAGCGGGGTTCCGCGACGTACGCGTCCATGCACTACCTGCGGCATCGCAGGTGAAGGGACCGTCTTTGTTTGCCGCTGTACTGCAGATGTGAGTTGTGAGCGAGAAGTGGTAGTTCGCTCACAACTCATAGTTCACAACTCACAGTTCACACAACTCACAGTTCACACAACTCACAACTGCAGTTAGGAGAGTCTCGTATGACCGCTGTAGCTCCCACGCTCCACCCGTTCGACGCCGTGAAGGCCACGGGCCGTCCGGCCTTTAAGGTCGCCGACATCAACCTCGCCGAGTGGGGTCGTCAGGAGATCCGCTTGGCCGAGTACGAGATGCCGGGCCTGATGGCTCTTCGCGTTGAGTACAAGGGGAAGAAGCCCCTCGCCGGTGCGCGCATCATGGGCTCGTTGCACATGACGATTCAGACCGCCGTCCTCATTGAGACGTTGGCCGAACTCGGCGCCGATGTGCGCTGGGTCTCGTGCAACATCTTCTCGACGCAGGATCACTCGGCCGCGGCAATCGCGGTGGGCAAGGATGGTTCGATTGCGCAGCCGCGCGGTGTGCCCGTGTTCGCGTGGAAGGGCGAGTCGCTCGAGGAGTACTGGTGGTGCACCGAGCAGGCGTTGATGTGGCCCGATGGTGGCGGCCCCAATCTGATTCTTGATGATGGTGGCGACGCGACGATGCTCGTCCACAAGGGCACCGAGTACGAGGCCACCGGCGTCGTGCCGGCCTTCGACGCGACGAACGAGCCCGAGGAGTGGGGCGTCATTCTCGAGTTGCTCCGCACCACGATCAAGGAAGATCCGACGCGTTGGACGAACGTCGGCAAGGCGGTCCGTGGTGTCTCCGAGGAGACGACCACGGGCGTGCACCGCCTCTATGAGATGATGGCCGCGGGCAAGCTCCTCTTCCCGGCGATCAACGTCAACGATGCCGTGACGAAGTCGAAGTTCGACAACCTCTACGGCTGCCGTCACTCGCTCACCGACGGTATCCTCCGCGCCTCCGATGTGATGCTCGCGGGCAAGGTCGCCGTCGTCATGGGTTACGGCGACGTGGGCAAGGGTTCGGCGCAGTCGCTCCGCGCGCAGGGCGCGCGCGTCGTGATCACCGAAGTCGATCCCATCTGTGCGCTACAGGCCGCGATGGAAGGCTACCAGGTCACGACGCTCGACGAAGTAGTGAGCTCCGCTGATGTCTTCATCACCGCAACCGGCAACGCCGATATCATCACCGTCGAGCATATGGCGAAGATGAAGGACAAGGCGATCGTCGGGAATATCGGCCACTTCGACAACGAAATCGATATGGCCGGTCTCAAGAACCTCAAGGGCATCAAGCGCAATCAGATCAAGCCGCAGTTCGATGAGTGGATTTTCCCGGATGGCCACTCGGTGTTGATCCTCGCCGAAGGCCGCCTGCTCAACCTCGGCTGCGCGACGGGACATCCGTCGTTCGTGATGTCGGCGTCGTTCACCAATCAGGTGATGGCGCAGATTGAGTTGCACATGAACAACGGCAAATACGAGAAGAAGGTGTATGTGCTCCCCAAGGTGCTCGACGAGAAGGTCGCGCGTCTCCACCTCGAGAAGTTGGGCGTCAAGCTCACGAAGCTCTCCGCCAAGCAGGCGTCGTACATCGGCGTGCCGGTGGACGGGCCGTACAAGCCGGACCACTACCGCTACTAGTCGTAGCGGTTGGACGCCGTCGAACGACGGCGGAGAGGAAAAAAGCGCGGGGCCTCGGAGAATCATCTGAGGTCCCGCGCTACTTGTGTGGTGCGCGTGCGTACGTCAATGATGTCCACAGTCGCGCCAAGCACCACGAGTGTTCTGAGTATCCTCATCGGGAGTTGGGGGGACGAGGGTAGCCGGCGAGTCCTTGAATATTGGGCCTGTCAGGATTCCCCTCGCGATGACGTCGCTGGCCCCTGACTGCGGAACCGACCGCCAAGCCGCAAGCTTCTCTCTGACAGGGAGTACCTCTCGTGCATCAACCGGAGCATCAGATGTTCAAGACGAATGAAGGCACCATCGATCGCGCGTTCCGCGCCGTGGTCGGCCTCGGACTCATCGCGATTGTGTTTATCGGACCCCAGACGCCGTGGGGCTGGCTCGGCATCGTTCCGCTGGCGACCGCGCTGATTGGATGGTGCCCGGCGTATGCGCTGCTCGGGATCAGCACGTGTCCGGCAAAGCCGACGGCGTAGCAGGCGGTTCGTCATAAGCACGACGCATCTGGAGGCTCGCGGTGCTGGGCCGCAGGTGACAGTCAGGGTGGGGCGCATACATTCCATGCATGCGCCTCCAATCCGCTGTCGCCCTCGCGCTCGTCGCGGCTCCCACGTTCGCCTGCGCGCAGGCCAATGTCTCCACCGATCCGAACCTCGCGCGCGCCCAACGCGTTCTGCGCTCGACCCCGCTGATTGACGGCCACAACGATCTGCCGTGGGCGATTCGCAACGCCGAGAAGCCATTCGACGTCGAGGCCTACGATCTCCGGCGCCCCACCAAGGGGCACACCGACATCGCGCGCATGCGCGCCGGTCTGCTCGGCGGACAGTTCTGGTCGGTCTACGTGCCGGGCGAGGACAGTGTGCGCGCGCTCGGCTACGCCAAGGTGCAACTCGAGCAGATCGACATCGCCCGCCGCGTGATGGCCAAGTATCCAGAGACGTTGCAGCAAGTGACGACCGCTGCGGGATTCCGTGACGCGTTCCAGCGCGGACGCATCGGCTCAGTGATGGGGATGGAAGGCGGGCACGCAATCGAGAACTCCCTCGGCGCGCTGCGGGTGTATGCCGACCTCGGCGTGCGCTATATGACGCTGACGCACAATGTGCACCTCGATTGGGCCGATTCTCACGTGGCGAATCCGCGCCACAATGGCCTGACGGCCTTCGGCGAGGAGGTCGTGCGCGAGATGAATCGCCTCGGGATGCTCGTGGACCTCTCGCACACGTCGCCGGCGACGATGAGCGACGCGCTCAATGTCAGCGAAGCGCCCGTGATTTGGTCACACGCGGGTGCGCGCGCGGTGCGTGAACACACGCGAAACGTCCCGGACTCGATTCTCGCGCGGTTGCCGCGGAATGGGGGCATCGTGATGGTGACCTTCGTGCCGGGCTTTATCAGTGCCGGGCCCACCGCGACGCTCGCGCAGGTGGCCGATCACATCGACCACATCAAGCGCATCGCCGGAGTTGATCACGTGGGAATCGGTGGGGATTTCGATGGCATCGACACCGTAATCCAAGGGCTCGAAGATGTGTCGACGTATCCGGCGCTGTTCGCCGAGCTCGCACGCCGCGGCTGGAGTGACGCCGACCTGCGCAAACTGGCCGGCGAGAACATCCTGCGCGTGCTTGAGCAGTCAGAGCGTGTGGCGGCGCGGCTGCAGCGGGAGCGTGCCGCGAGCCCGAAGACTATCGAGCAGCTCGACGGGCCAAGAGGTTGACCGCACGCACGCGGAGCCACTGGCGCATGCCCGCGAGCGAGGCGAGCTGGTGCGCACCGATCTCGGTGAGAACATCAGCGTAGGCCGCCGCGCCGCTCCCGCCGACAATCAGCGCGGCCTCGGCTGGCAGATGCTTACGGATGAGGCGGAGTTCATCCGCTAAGCGCGGGTCATCGACGGGATAGACAATCGAGAGCGCGAGCGTATCGGCCTTTGCGTGACGCACGGCACGGGCCAATTCTTCGGCCGGGAGATTCGGGCCGAGGTACGCGACGCGCCAGCCGTTGCCCGCCGCGGTTGTCGCCGCGAGCATGGCGCCAAGCTCGTGGACCTGATCGGCCGGGGTGCCCACCACAATGATTGGCGCCCCGTTGTCGGGCACGGCGAGATCGGACATCCAGACGAGCACGCGCCGGATGGTGGTCGTCGCGAGATGTTCGTTGGCGGGGCGCAAGATGCCCTGATGCCAGAGCGAGCCGATGGTGAAGAGGAGGGGACCAATTACTTGGTCGAGCACTTCGTCGGCGGCCATACGGAGCACCGCGGCGCGGAGCGTCTGCTCGAGCTTATGGGCGTCAAACTCCTCGACGGCGATGAGCGCGGTGGAGAGATAGGACTCCACGGCGGGCTGATCGGCGCCGAGCCCGTTCCGGGCGCGGGACTCGCGCTCGTCAGACTCGATGAGGCGCGAGAGCTCTTCGTTGGCGAGTGGGACGAGCTGCCCAATCTGGCGTCCGGCTCGCGACGCGCGAGCTAGCAGCGAGAGGCGCTGGAGATCGGCGTCGGTGTAGTGGCGCTGACCGCCCGCGGACCGGACGGGATCCACGGCGTGGTACCTGCGCTCCCACGCGCGGAGCACGTCCGGCGTGAGGCCGGTCCGCTGCGAAACGAGGCGGACCGGATGGAGTCCACTGGCTGTTGGCATACCTGACGATATGGACGAAAAATAGCTTTGTCAAGCTATAAAGCCGGACCGACCATCGAAATGGCTAGACCGTCCAGCTATCTGACAGGCCACAGTGCGTGTTCAGCTCTGGCCCCGCTGCTTCTCGATGCGCGCCTGGAACATCCCAAAGACCCGCTTGCCCACTTCGGTCTCGGTCGCCACCCACTCGGCGTTGAGAAAGGAGCGGGGATTCATTTTCTCGCGCATTTGCGGCAGAAAGGGATGCACCTTGGCGAGGAGCAGGAAGCCTTCGCCATTGCTTTCCATCGCCAGATCGGCATCGAGCGTGCCGTGCTTGATGAGGCCATACGCCATTTCCCAGTAGGTCGAGACCTGGCGATAGGCGCGATTCATGGGATGGTCAGGGGCGGCGACTGCCTGAATGTCCTCGAAGCTTTTTGGCATGAACGTGCTGTTCAGGAGGTCGCGCGCCTCGCGCATCGCGGGATCGCGGCGGAGTTCATACAGCTTGAGAACGAGTTCGGCGTCGTGATGATCGGGAGCGCGCATCGGCGGGTTCTGGCGGGAGGGAGAAGTGGAGAGCGTGCGTGTTCCGGGGTATCTTACCGCGGTCGCGCGGCCCGCGCCGGGTCGCTCGCCTCACCTTCCTCCGAACTCCAATCGATGCGTCTCCTCCCTGTCCTCGCCATCGCGCTCGTCTGCTGCGCTCCGCTCGACGCACAGAGCACGCTCCGCGCGCCGCTCAGCACGCGCGCCACC
>JAYTDH010000207.1:0-2537 GCA_043736095.1 Gemmatimonas sp. | reverse complement strand
CCGCGGGTCCCCCATGGCCCCATAAAGGTCGGCTCTACGGCCTGGATCACCCGAGTGATTGCCGCGAGTCCGTGCCCTGAATCGAGGGCAAACACAAAGACCACCGTGCTCGCAACCGCCATCAGCACGCCCTGAAAGACATCCACCCAGATGCCTGCGAGGATGCCACCACTCGCCGAGTACGCGAGCGTCACCGCCGCGCCGATGATGACCGCGACCGGGAGCGGGATGCTCAGTAGCGCGCGCACGATGAGGCCGAGCGCCAGAAAGTTGGTGCCGAGGTATCCGATGATCCCCACCAGAATCGCGATGGCACTGAGTCCCTGCGCGACGCGTGAGTCGTAGCGGAGCCCGATTGCATCTGGCACGGTGACAAGGCGATGTCGCTCGCCGAGCGCCCGCATGCGTACGCCGAGCACGAGCGCACCGTATGTGTTCGTCAGCGCCGCGGGCAGAATAATGAAGAGCGCCGTGAGGCCGATCGAATACACAAGCCCTGGCCCACCGATGAACGCGAAGCCGGACAGCGTGGTGGCCATCGCCGCAATCGCGAAGGGGAGCAGACCGACGCCCCGACCCGCGAGATAAAAGTCTTCCGTGGTCTTGGTACGTCGTGCCGCGAGGTAGCCGATGACTGCGCAACCCACGAAGTACGCGGCGCCGACGGCAAGCATCAGCCCGCTACTCATCGGGCGCGGCTTGCGGCATCACCTCGCGCGGAAACGCCCACGCGTACGCAATCGGCAACAACACCAGCGGCACCGCGCCGGTGAGCACGAGCATCAGCGCGGTCACGCGAGGGAGTCCGAGCAGGAGCGGGCCATCAGCCGGCGGCGGGGCGGCACCGAGCGCCACGGCGAATCCGGCAAAGGTCAGCGCGCACGCCACAATCACGGACGCCGAAAGCCGCGGACTGCGCTCGCCAGCGCCGAGCAATCCCATCCCCGTGAGGATCAACGTGGCGCCCGCTGCGAGCATCCAGGGCGGGGCGAGGCTCACGCCAGCGAATGCCAGTACGTACGCGCCGAGCGCACTCAGTGCGCCGATGACGATCAGGGAGAGGGCTACGCGTTGCGTCACGAGGCGAAAGTTATAGCCGCATCACGCAAGAATGGGGAGCGCGGTTGCGCCCCCCATTCTCCGTACGATTGTCTCACCACGGCTAATCAGCGCGTGCCAATCAACCCGTTGAACACGAGCTTGAATGTTCCCGCTGGCTGCGCGCGGAACAATGCCTCGGGCCCAATCAACCGCACCGTGCCGCGGCCAACCGTTGCATCTGCCGCCGCCACACCGCCTTCGAGGTACGTCTCGCCCCACGCCCACCCGCTCCGCAACGACGTCGGCGAGTCGAACCAGGCGATCGGCCGCACGCCGCGCGCAATCGCGTCGGGATGCAAGCGGAACACCGGACTGTTGTCGAACATCACAATCGCGTGCGAGCCCATGCCGAGCGCACCAGGCGCGGTGCTATCCACCGCGACTTCGAGCAACGACCCCGGCACGTAGAACTTCTCGCTACCGAGCTCGCTCTCGCCACCTTCGGGCTTCCGCTCAACGAGGTGATTGCTGATCGGGATTCCGAGATGCTGCGCGAGTGACGTCGAGCTGCCGATGGTGATGACCATGCCCCCCGCTTCGGCGAAGGCCTTGATCTGCGGGATCGTCTTGTCCGGTGTCACACTGCCAACCGCACGGCGCCACTCCGGCGGAAGCGATGCCGTGTCGGCGGCGGCGCCACCCGGAGGAGTCCGACCCGCGGGACGCGTCGCGGGGATCGCGCCATCAACAAAAATCAGCGCGTCAAACTTGCGATTGAGATTCCCCGCGTCGAGTTCCTGAGGATACACGACAGTAAAGGGGAACTCGTACTGCTCGAGCAGCCAACGCGTCCAGCCGCTCGGCATCGAACCGCCGAACCGATCCCACAATCCGATGCGCATCGACTTCACGGCTGTGGCTCCAGCCATCGAGCCGCCGGCGAACGAGAGTCCGAGCTCGCGCGCGGCGCGCTCGACAATCGGCCGGCTCGTGGCACTCGATGGAATCACCCAGGTGCCATTGGTCGCACGCGAGACCGCGGCATTGGCCTTGAGCAGGCGGTTGACGACGATGAACGCGTCATTCGTTGCGCCAGAGAGCGCCCACACGCCGGCGCTCGTCACGGTGCCAGCTGCCGGACGCACACGGTCATTCGGCGCGATGCGTTCGAACGGTCCGGTGATCGCATCGAGCACGCGGTCGTACTGCACACCCATCTGCATCGCGAGCGTCCAGCCGGCGTTGTCGTAGGGCGGGGTCGGCGCACCACCCGGCACGCGGAAGTCGTTCGGATGATCCTGCGCTTCGAACATATCCGTCACGTGCGCACCGAAGGCCTGCGCGACCTTCACCACGTACGATCCGGCCGGATAGCTCTTGCCGCCATACGTGAACGCGGCCGTCGCGCGATGCACATCGATGCCATTCTTCTGGAGCGCGACGATGAATCGCACCGCCGTCGGGAAGTCACGCTGATCGCTCGGAATGATGTAGGC
>JAYTDH010000206.1:0-9904 GCA_043736095.1 Gemmatimonas sp. | reverse complement strand
GACCCCGTGCTGCAGCTCTTTCCCGCGGCCGCGGAGCGCGCGCAGTACGCGTTCATGACCTGGGGATTGGGCCCGATTTTCTTCCCTTGGTGGGTGCTCGTGCCAATTCTCGGGCGCGAGATATTCATGACCTGGTTCCGCAGCTTCGCGCAGCAGCGCGGCGTGGTGATTGCGGCGCAATCGCTCGGCAAGTGGAAGGCTGCCTTCCAATACATCTGGATGGGCGCCGGCTACTGCTGGTTCATGGTGCGTCTGGCGATCGACGAGCGGGGCGCATGGGATCACGCCGGCGCGATGTTCTTCGCGCGGCTACTGGGCACGGTCGGCGCGGTGACGATGCTCGTGGCGCTCGCCCTCACGCTGATCTCGCTCGGCGACTACCTCGTGCGGCACGGTTCCGTATTTACGGCGAAGCGCGCGTAAGGTGGTCCTCGCGCCGCCGTCGGAGAGCACGCAATGAACGTCGAACTCGTCAGCATCGGCAACGAGCTGCTGCTTGGCTACACGATTGACACCAATGCCGCGTACTTTGCGCGGCAAGCCGCGGCGCACGGCATCCGTGTGGTGCGACGGGCCACAGTCGGAGATGGTCCCGAGGAGATTGTTGCAGCGGTGCGTGAAGCACTCGAGCGCACAGGCGCGGTAATCACGAGTGGTGGACTCGGACCGACGGCGGACGATCTCACCAAGCAGTCGATCGCCGAACTCTTCGGCCGTGCGATGTATCTCGACGAGTCGATTGTCGAGTCCCTGAGGGCGCGCTGGAAGGCGCGCGGGTGGCCAGGCGAGCTCCCGATCGCGAATCGGAATCAGGCGATGATTCCCGAGGGCGCGGAGATAATCCAAAACGATCATGGCTCGGCGCCGGGGATCTGGCTGCAAGATGAATCGCAGCGCTGGGTCGCGATGCTCCCTGGCGTGCCGCGTGAGTTCCGCGGGATGGCCCGCGAGCAGTTGATCCCGCGCATTATCGCACTGCAGGGGAGCAATCAGGCCGGACTCGTCGTGCAGTCGCGCACGCTACGCACCACTGGCATCGCCGAGTCCGCGCTGGCCGATGCGCTAGGTGCACTGGCGAAAGATCCGCTCGGCGTGCGGCTCGCGTACCTGCCGGGCTACGAGGGCGTGGATTTGCGAATCACCGTGTTCGACGAACCGTCTGAGGTGGCCGCGTCGATGTTGGATGGCGCGGAGTCGGCGTTGCGCGAGCGGGTGGGGAAGTGGATTTACGGCACAGAGGACGCCGACCTCGCCGATCTCGTGCTGCAAGCATTGCGCGCGCGTGGGATGCGGATTGCCGTCGCTGAG
The DNA here is from genome assembly GCA_043736095.1 of Gemmatimonas sp. Lineage (GTDB taxonomy): Bacteria > Gemmatimonadota > Gemmatimonadetes > Gemmatimonadales > Gemmatimonadaceae > Pseudogemmatithrix. Next base: position 8,596 of record JAYTDH010000206.1, on the reverse strand, counting down.
TCGTGCACCGGCGGGATGCTCGGGATGCGACTCACGGCGATTCCTGGGTCGAGCGATGTCGTGGATGGCGGGACGATCGCGTATCACAATGCGGTGAAGGTGCGCGAGCTCGGCGTGCAGGAGTCCACGTTGGCGGCGCATGGTGCGGTGAGCGAAGAGACGGCGCGTGAAATGGCGAGTGGAGTGCGTGCACGGTTTGGTGTGGATGTCGGGGTGAGCATCACGGGAATTGCGGGGCCGGGGGGCGGCACGACAGAGAAGCCGGTGGGGACGTTTTGCGTCGCTGTGGACTTGCGCGGCCAGTTGCGCTCCGTGCGCACGAGCGGCGTCGGCGATCGGCATGAGATCAGGCAGCGCGCGGCGCAGGCGGCGCTCAACCTGGTGCGGAGGGCGATCGCGGAGTGAATTCGTGCGAAGCCAGGATGGAAGGAGTGTCCCGCCATCGCACGCAATAGACTGGTGAAGGGAGGCGACTCGGGCACCGCGATACTCGCGAGTGCCCTATTTACTTTTCCCTCTCGCCGAGCGTAGCGTATGGCCATGGCCCAACTCGAGGAGCGGTACTGGACCGCGGCTGACGTACGGGAGTTGCCGGAGGACGGCAATCGGTACGAGTGCGTCGATGGGGCGTTGCTGGTGACGCCGGCGCCGCGCGGGGTGCATCAGTTGGCCTGCCGTCAGCTCTTCCGCGCGCTCGACCCATTCGTGGTTGCGCACGCCTTAGGCGAGCTCTTGTGGTCGCCAGCGGACATCGAACTCAAGCCTGGTGCGCTGGTCCAGCCGGACTTGTTCGTGGCACGCACCGCGCATGGGGCGCCGGTGCGCGACTGGGGGGGAATCACCGGACTGCTCCTCGCCGTCGAAGTGCTCTCGCCGTCCTCCGCGCGCTTCGATCGCGGCAGCAAACGCGAGTTCTATCAGCGCGCCGGCGTGGCGGAGTACTGGATTGTGGACCTCGATGCACGCTTGATCGAGCGCTGGCGCCCGGCGGACGAGCGCCCTGAACTGCTGCACGAGGCGATGGTCTGGCACCCCGATGGCGCGTCAGATCCCCTGCGCCTCGACCTGCCGGCACTTTTTCGCGCCGTACTCGGCGAGTAGTCCCGCCGGACCGCGCTCGGCGTCACCCACCCGCCGAAACGTCCGCCGTTCCGTGCCGTATGGTGCATCAGAGCCCGCCGCAGCAGGCAATTCCGGACCATCACGGCGGCACGTCAATCGCCCACGGTTGCCTGAGAAGGCAGACACCCGCGACCTTTCATCTATGACAGACCCGAGAACTCCCGGAATGGACGACATCGCCGATATCGCCGCCGCCGAATCGCGCGCGGCCGCTGCTGATCACGCGCCCGACGCCACCGGCTCAGATGGCGTCATCACGGACCCGACCGCCGATGCGCATCGTGAGCTCGCCGACCAGAAGGACAAGTATCTCCGCCTGTACGCGGAGTTCGAGAACTTCCGCAAGCGCGCGGTGCGAGATCGGCAGGACGCCGAGAAGATGGGAATGAGCGCGGTGATGCGCGGACTCCTTGAAACGCTCGATGATCTCGGACGCGTCGCCCACGTGACGCCGGCGGGTACTGATGCGGCGACGGTCGTTGATGGCGTCACGATGGTGGAGAAGAAGCTCCTCAAGTCGCTCGCGGGGCATGGGCTCGAGTTGGTGAACCCTGAGGGCGAGGTGTTCAATCCCGCGCTGCACGAGGCCATCACGACGATGCCAGCCGCGCTCCCCGAGGAGGACGATCGCATCGCGCAGGTCTATCAGGTGGGCTACGTCCTCAATGGCATCCTGCTTCGTCCGGCGCGCGTCGTCGTGAAGCAGTGGAATGGGTGATGGCGCAGAAAGACTTCTACGCCGTCCTCGGGGTGAGTGCCACGGCCACCGCCGACGAGATCAAAAAGCAGTTTCGTCGCATGGCCAAGCAGTATCACCCCGATTCCAACAAGGGTGATGCCAAGGCCGCCGAGCGCTTCAAGGAGATCTCCGAGGCCAACAACATCCTCAGTGATCCCGAGAAGCGAAAGCAATACGACGAGATGCGTCGACTCGGCGCGTTCGATCCCTTCACGCAGCGGGGGGCACGCACGGCGCGTCCTGGCGCGCCGCGCGCGGGCGGTCCGAACACGACCGGCGGAGCGAATCCGCGCATGGAAGAATTCGATATCGGCGGACTCGGTGGATTGGGCGATCTCTTTGGCTCGATTTTCGGTGGCGGTCGACAACAGCGGTCGAGCGCGCCCGAAAAGGGACAGAGTGTCGAGACCACGCTTGAAGTGCCGTTCAAGACGGCGGTGCTCGGCGGAAAGGTGCCCATTACGCTCGAGCTGAACGAGGAGTGTGGGACCTGTGGTGGGAGCGGAGCGGCGAAGGGCGCACGGATTGCCACGTGCACTGAGTGCAACGGACGCGGCGAGATCTCATTTGGCCAAGGGAGCTTCGCGGTGAATCGCCCCTGCCCGATGTGCTTGGGCAAGGGCGTCGTGCCATCCGAGAAATGTGCGGGGTGTAATGGCGCTGGCGCGTCGCGCACGCAGAAGAAAGTGCTGATCACGGTGCCCTCTGGCACGGAGAGCGGGGCGAAGATCCGCTTGAAGGGTCAGGGCGGCGCGGGGATGCGCGGCGGCCCCAACGGCGACATCGACATCACCTTTCGCGTGCAGGATGATGCGGCGTATGAGCGCGACGGACTCGATCTCATCGTGCACGTGCCGGTCAACATTGCACAGGCGACACTCGGCTCGAAGATCAGCGTCTCCACGCTCGACGAGAAGAAAGTCACGTTGGCGCTTCCGGCGGGCACGCCAAGTGGGAAGCGATTCCGCGTGCGCGGACAAGGAATCGCCAAGGGTGAGTCGCGGGGCGACCTCCTTGTGGAAGTGCAGCTTGTGGTGCCGGACAAGCTCACGCCCGAGCAAGAAAAGCTGATGAAGCAGTTCGCGAGCGCTGCCGGGCTTGAGTACTAGTCGACGCGCGCGACGCGCGCGGCGCGCGTGGCGCTCTCTGAGATCAACGGTCCGAGTCCCCAGTGCACCGCAGTGTCCGCTCCCGGCGGGAGTGCGAGAATCAGTTCGTCGCCGCCGGCACCCGCGAAGAACGCCCAACTCGCGCCGCGCGGGAATGTGCGCTGTGCGGGAAGCTGATCGAACAGCCGCTCGACACAGCGCCCGAACGCGCTCTGCTCTTCGTCGCTCGCATTGGCGAGGTCGTGCTGTGCCGCGTGCAGATGCTGACGGAGCAACACCATCCACGAGTGTCGCGTCGTGGGATCCGCCGGCGAGGCCGCGACGTACACGCTCAGTGTCAGTTCGTCCTGATGCGCGCTAGCAAAGCGAAGCAGGTCGTTCCAATCGGACATGGTTTCCCCGTTGGGATCGCTGATATGGAATACAGCGTCCAGCGCGGTCGGGGACTATAAGCGGAAGCCTGAAGCGGCGTAGGGAATGACTCCCGCCGAATACGTGAGGCGGCCTTCGTCAGGCCGCGGGAGTCAGGCCGCGGGAGTCAGGCCGCGCGCACCGGGAGCACGCGCTTGCTCGAGGCGATTATGCCACCGCCAATCACGCGTGCAAGATCATCGTAGAGCACCACGCTCTGCCCTGGGGTGATCGCGTACACGGCGTCATCGAGCGCGACCTCGAAGGCGCGCGCATCGGCTCTTAAGACTGTCCCCGCGACCGGCGTCGCGCGATGCCGAATGCGCACGAGCACCTGCTCCCCAGCCGCGGGTGGGCCATCCTGCAGCCAGTTCACGCCCTCGGCGATGAGTCCGCGGCCGAGCAGATGTTCACGCGGACCAATTACGACAGCGCGATCCTCCGGTCGCAGCGCGACGACGAACATCGGCTCGCTCGCGCCCCCGGGGAGGCGACGACGCTGGCCCACGGTGTATCGCGCGAAGCCATCGTGCGTGCCGACGATGGTGCCATCGAGCGTGACAATCGGCCCCGGCGTGAGCGAAGGCGCATCGGCGGGGAGTTCACGCTCGAGCACCTTCACGTAATCGCCATCGGGAACGAAACAGATCTCGTGCGACTCCGGCTTCTCGGCGGTGAGCAAGCCCAGCTCACGCGCGATGGTGCGCGTCTCCGGCTTGGTCATCGCGCCTACGGGGAGGATCATCCGCGAGAGAATGTCGCGATCAATGCCCCAGAGGAAGTAGGTCTGATCTTTGTTGTCATCAACGCCGCGGAGAAGCCGGCCATCGGCGACGCGCGCGTAATGCCCGGTGGCGATGAACTGGGCGTCGATCTGATCGGCCTTCTGCACGAGATCGCGAAACTTCGTGAAGGTGTTGCAGCGCACGCAGGGAATCGGCGTGCGTCCCGCCGCATACTCAGCGACGAAATCGGCGACGACATCGCGGCCGAAGGCGTCTTGTAGGTTTAGTACATAGTGAGGGATGCCCAACGCTTCGCAGACTCGGCGTGCGTCGTTCACGGAATCGAGCGAGCAGCAGGGACGGTCGGGGAGATCACCGCCGTCCTTGAAGAGCTTCATGGTGACGCCGACGACGTCGTAGCCCTCGCGCACGAGGAGCGCGGCCGCCACGGACGAGTCCACGCCGCCAGACATGGCGGCGAGGACTCTCGGCCCCTTGGGGGCGGCGAAATGGGTCGGGGCGATCATCCCTGAAATATAAGAATGCCCCGCCTCAGGAGGGACGGGCCTCGGCGGACGGGAAGTCAGCCAGTGCATCCACCGGTTCGCCCTCGGTACGATCGCCAAAAAGCCAGTACAGCGCGGGGAGGACAAGCATGTTGAGCGCCGTGGCCGAGAGCAGGCCGCCGAGGATCACGATGGCCATGGGTGTCTGAAGCTCGTTCCCGGGCTCCCCCCCGCCAAGCGCCAGCGGAATGAGCGCCAGCCCTGCCGTGAGCGCGGTCATAAGGATAGGCGAGAGCCGCTCCAACGAGCCGCGCACAATCACCTCGCGGAATGGCACGCCTTCGGAGAGCAACTGCTTGTAGTGCGACACCAGTAGAATGCCGTTGCGCGTGGCAATGCCAAACAGGGTGACAAACCCCACCAGCGAGGCAATGCTCACCACACGCCCGGTCACAGCGACGGCGAGCACGCCACCAATCAACGCCAGCGGCAGATTCACCATCACCAGCGTAGCCGAACGCCCCGAGCGGAACTCGGCGAAGAGAATCAGGAAGATTGCCGCCACCGAGAGCAACGACAGCGCCGCCAGCGTCCGCGTGGCCTCGGCCTGCGCCTCGAACTGTCCGCCGTATTCCAGGTGATAGCCGGGCGGCAGCTTCACACGCGCCTCCACCGTCTCACGGATTTCATCTACCGTGCTGCCGAGGTCGCGCCCAGCGACATTCGCCTGCACGACAATCTTGCGCTGCACATTCTCGCGCGACACCGTGTTGGGGCCGCGCTCGCTCACCACGCGGGCAAGCTGACTCAGCGGCACCCGCTGTCCGCTCGGGGTGTCAAACACCACGCGGGAAATCGCCGACGCGTTCTCACGCATCGCCTCGGGGAAGCGCACCACGAGATCGACGCTGCGCCCCTCCTCCAGCACCTGCGACACCACCTCGCCATTGAATGCCACATCAATGGCCTCGGCGAGATCGCCCACCGTCATGCCGTGCCGCGCCAGTGCGCCGCGGTCGGCCTCAATGCGCAACTGCGGGACGTCCATCTGCTGCTCGAGCTGGAGATCCGCCACGCCGGGGACGGTCTTCATGGCATCACGCACGGCGGCGCCCACGGAGCGAAGCCCGCCGAGGTCGGGGCCAAAGATCTTCACGGCAATATTCGCGCGCGTTCCCGAGAGCATGTGGTCAATGCGATGGCCAATCGGCTGGCCAATGGTGACGTTGGTGCCTGGGATTGACGAGAACTCGCGCCGGAGTTCGGCAAAGAGCGCCTCCTTGTCCACGTCCTCGTGCAGCGTGACGTCCAACTCGGCGGCATTCACTCCCTGCGCGTGTTCATCGAGCTCGGCGCGTCCCTGACGACGATCCGTCATGGCCACGGCCGGATTCGCGAGCAGGATCTTCTCCACGCGGAGCCCGATGGCATTGGACTCCGCGAGGGAAGTCCCCGGCACAGTCACGACGCTCACCGTGAGTGCGCCCTCGTTGAATTCCGGCAGGAACGCCGAGCCGAGGAAGGGGACGACCGCCGCCGTCAGCAGGAGCGCCACGAGTGCGCCCCCGACAATGCGGCGCGGCGCGGCAAGGACCGTCTCCAGCAGCGCGGCGTAGCGCGTCTTGAGCCAGATCACCGCGCGGCTCTCCTGCTCCGACTCCACCGCCTTCGTGCCGGGCAAGAGGTAACTGCAGAGCACCGGCGTGACCGTCACTGCCACAAGGAGCGAGGCGAGAATGGAGACGACGTACGCAAAGCCGAGCGGTCGAAGGAGTCGCCCTTCCACGCCGCCGAGGAAGAAGAGGGGAATGAACACCACGATGATGATCATCGTGGCGTTCACAATGGATGCGCGAATCTCGCGCGACGCATCGTACACAATGCGCAAAGCGCCGTGCCGCTCCTCGAGCGGACGATGATGATCCTCGCGCAATCGTCGAAAGACGTTCTCCACGTCAATGATGGCGTCGTCCACGAGGGCGCCAATGGCAATCGCCATGCCGCCGAGGGTCATCGTGTTGATGGTGATGCCCAGCAACTGCATCGCGAAGATGGCGACGACGAGCGAGAGCGGGATGGCCACCAGCGAGATGGCCGTGGCCCGCGCGTTCCAGAGGAAGAGAAAGAGGATTATCACCACGAAAATCGCGCCATCGCGCAGCGCCTTCACCACGTTCCCAATCGCCGTGGTGATGAAGTCCGCTTGTCGGAAGAGGGCGGTCTCGATGTGCATGCCGGCGGGGAGCGTGGGCTGAATCACCGCCAGCTCCTCGTTGATGCGCGCCGTGAGGGCGAGGGTGTTGGCCCCCGGCTGCTTCTGCACTGCGAGCACCACGCCCGGCTGCGCATTCACTGAGGCATCGCCAAAGCGCGGCGCCGCACCAATGCGCACATCGGCGACCTGCCCGAGCGTCACCGGCACACCACCGCGCGTGGCCACGAGCGAGGCGGCGATGTCCTCAATGTCCTGCACACGGCCAATGCCGCGAATCACGAACTCCTGCCCCCGGTCCATGTACACGCCGCCCGACGCGTTCAAGTTGGAGCCCGCAGCCGCGCGCTCCACGTCCACGAGCGAAACGCCCGCGGCACGCATGCGATCAGGATGCACAATCACCTGATACTGCTTCACCTCGCCGCCAATCGGGATGATCTGCGCAACGCCCGGGAGCGCGAGCAAGCGACGGCGAATGGTCCAATCGGCGACGGTGCGCAGGTCCATCGCCGAGCCAAGCGGCTCGCCGGTGGCGGAATCCTTCTGCCAGGTGAGACCGACCATCATGATCTCGCCCATCACCGACGACACCGGTGCGAGCACCGGCGGCGCCATCCCACTCGGCAACGTCGTCGCCACCGCCTGCAACTTCTCGGCGACAATCTGCCGGGCGCGGAAAATCTCCATCCCCCAATCGAACTCCACCCAGACCACGGCGATCCCCTGCGCGGTAGACGAACGGACGCGACGCACCCCCGTCGCGCCATTCACGGCGGTCTCGATCGGGAAGGTGACCAGCATTTCAACTTCTTCCGGCGCCATCCCGTGTGCTTCGGCAAGGATGGTGACCGTGGGGGCCGTGAGATCCGGGAAGACATCCACCGGCATCCGTTGCGCCGTCCACGCGCCGGCCACGAGCATGACCGCTGCGGTCGCGAGCACGACGACTCGGTTCCGCAGGGACCACGCGATGAGTTGGTTCAGCATGCGCGTGGCTCCTAGTGTTCGTGACCGTGCGTCGGCACGGCAGTCGACAGCGAGGCCAGCTTCACTTGGTACGCTGCACCAATCACCACGCGATCACCCGCTTCGATCCCCGACGTGATGAGCGTGCGCAGGCCATCTGTGCCTCCCACACGCACCTCGCGGCGCTCGTAGGTCTCGCCTTCCGTTTGCACGAACACAAAGGGGCGGCCGTCATCCTCGAGAATGGCCGTCGAGGCAATGAGCAGCCCCGTGCGACGGGTCCCGGTCGTCACGGCCACACGCGCGATGGAGCCCACGCGAATGGCGCCATCAGCATTCGATGCCTCATACGTCACCGGCACCGTGCGCGTGGTGGGGTCCACCATGCTTCCCACCGACACTGCACGCGAGGTGCGATAAATCGTGCTCGATCCTTCGGGCTGGAAGGTGGCCTGCGCCCCGCGCTCAATGCGCGACGCCTGCGCGGCGGGGACGTGGCCAATCACCCAGACGGTTGAGGCATCTACAATTCCAAAGAGCGGCGTGCCCGCGTCCACACGGCTTCCCGGCGTCAGATGCCGCTCCGTGATGGTGCCCGTGATTGGTGCGACGATCTCCATGCGTCCGTCACTGGTGAGCGCACCACCGCCGAGCCCGGCGAGTGCTTCGCGTGCGGCACGGAGGCGAGTCTCGGCTTCGTGCACGCGACGCTCTGGCACCGCCTCAGCCGCAAAGAGACGCACCGCGCGCTCATGTTCATCCTCGGCTTCGCGCAGGCGTGCCCGCGCATCCGCGTAGGCCGC
>JAYTDH010000205.1:0-2150 GCA_043736095.1 Gemmatimonas sp. | reverse complement strand
GCGCGCGCCACAATGAAGTCCACCAACTCGGCGATGGTGGTCGGGCGATTGTAGAAGCCCGGAGCGGCCGGCATGACGGTGGCACCGGCGAGAGTCAGGCGGCGCATGTTCTCGATGTGGATGAGACTGAGCGGCGTCTCGCGCGTTACGAGGAGCAACGGCCGCCGCTCCTTCAGCGCGACATCCGCAGCGCGCTCCACTAGTGAGCGCGACGTCCCCGCGGCGATGCTCGCCACGGTGCCCATCGAACAGGGACAGATCACCATGCCGCCGGCGAGCGACGAGCCCGAGGCCGGCGCCGCGCCGCGATCACCGTCGTCGTGGACCGTCACCAATCGATCGAATCGCTCGCCTCCGACCGCCGTACGCAACGCCGCGAGATCGCCGACATCGCTCTCCGTGCGCAACAGGCGGAACCCGTGCGAACTCACGATCAACGAGACGCGCCGGTCCGCGACGAGCAGCTGCTCAAGCAAGCGGATGCCGTACGGCGCCCCCGAGGCTCCCGTGATGGCCATCACCAGTGGCGCGTCGACTGCGGCGGGACGCATCATGCGAGGAAGATCCGATCGGCCAATATCCAGCCGAAGAAAGTGAGTGAGATCACGCCATTCATCGTGAAGAACGCGGCGTCGAGCTTCGTGAGATCGTCCTCCTTCACGAGCGAGTGCTCATACGCGAGGAGCACCGCCGCCGTGGCGACGCCGGCCCATGCGAGCCAGCCGCCACCGGTCACCCACACCGTCGCACCAAGTGCGAGCACGGTCGTGACGTGCAGTCCCCGCGCGATCATGATGGCCGTCGGCACGCCGACCGCCGAGGGGATCGAGTGGAGTCCCTGCGACCGATCGAACTCCACATCGGGGAGCGCGTACAGCACATCGAATCCCCCCGACCAGGTCATCACCGCCACGGTGAGTGCAATCAGCATCCACCACGGCGCGCTCCATGCACCCGTGACGGCGAGGAAGCCACCGACAGGCGCGATAGCCAACCCGAGCCCAAGAACGAGATGCGCATAGCGCGTGAAGCGCTTGGTGAAGGAATAGAAGCAGACCCACGCGACGGCCACCGGCGAGAGGGCGAGGCAGAGCGGATTCAGCGCGAACGACGCCCAGAAGAAGAGCGCTGCCGCAATCGCCACCGTGACCCACGCATCGCGCACGTGGATTGCTCCGCGCGGGATCTCCCGCTGCGCGGTACGCGGATTGCGCGCATCGTACTCACGATCCACAATCCGATTCACGGCCATCGCCACCCAACGCGCCGACGTGAAGGCGAGCACCACCCAGCCAATCATTTCGAGCGTGATTGGCGCGACCTTCGACGCCAGCGTCACGCCGACGAGCGCGAACGGCAGGGCGAACACCGTATGCGGCAACTTCACGAAGCTCATCCAGCGCGCGAGGCGTCCTTCGCCAGCGTACGTCTGGCCCTCGCGCCCCTTCCCGCCGATAGCGGACGACGTATTCACGGGCGACTCACTTCGCGGCGAGCCCGAGCTTCGGCCACATCGCGTCCACACGGGCCTTCGTGGCGTCGTCCATCACGATCACCTTTGGCCAGTCGCGCGTGAACCCTTCCTCCGGCCACTTCTTCGTCGCATCGATCCCCATCTTCGATCCATAGGTGAAGGCGCGGCTCGAGTGATCGAGCACATCCGCCGGTCCCATCGTGAAGCGCGTGTCGCGCTCCGGATCGATGTTGTTGAGCGCGACCCACCACGCTTCCTGCGTATTGCGCACATCCACCCAATCGTCCACCACGACGAGCACTTTGGCGAGCGACATCAGTCCGGCGCCCCAGAGCGCATTCATCACCTTCCACGCCTGGCCCGGATACGTCTTCTTGATCGAGACGAACACGAGATTATGGAACACGCCCTCGGCCGGCATGTGATAGTCCACGATCTCGTGATTCGTGAGCTTGAGTAGCGGCAGGAAGATTCGCTCGGTGGCGTGCCCGAGATAAAAATCCTCCATCGGCGGACGCCCGACAATCGTGGCGCAGTAGACGGCATTCTTGCGCATCGTCACCGCGGTGACGTGCACTCGCGGATACAGATCGGCCTCGGAGTAGTAGCCAGTGTGATCGCCGAACGGCCCCTCCGTCACGAGAGGCTCCGCGGGATCGATGTACCCTTCAATCAC
>JAYTDH010000204.1:0-1956 GCA_043736095.1 Gemmatimonas sp. | reverse complement strand
GACGAACGCACTTCATCAGGGGGGAGCCGCTCCCCCTCGATTGCCGAGGACCGGACGATCTCGTTCGTCAGGGCGGTGAGTTCGGCTTCCTGTTGCAGGCGCAGGCCCAGGGCGGAAAGGCGCCCGACGAGGAGCCCCTGGCGATGACGCGTAGTGGCGAGCGGCTCGGCGAGAGCGGCCGTGTCCCATCGGAAGGCCGGCCACTCGTTGTCGTTGTGGATGAACAATCGCCGCTTACTCCGCAGAAGATGCGGTAAATATCGGTCTCTGCGGAGAATAAGTCAATATTCACCGCAATAATTGCGGTAAATAGGGAGATAATTGCCGCGTAACGTCCCACAGAACGCTTCTCCCTAGCGGAACCGCCAGAACACCGAGCCATCCGCGCGCCGCACCTGTAGCAACCGGCGCTCCGCCGGTGTCCGCCCCTCGGTGAGCACGGCGTGCAGATCGTTGAGCAACGCCGAGTTGCCAAAGAGCGTGTGCCCCAGCGCATCGCCGCGCACGCGCGACGCATCCACAGTGGTCATCCCTCCGAGCACCGTGAGGGAGTCACCGCCGAGTCCGAGACGGATGACACCATTGAGCACGCGCGATGCGCGAAGGGCCTCGTCTTCGGTGGAGGCGTAGAGCGTAACGCCTTCGGCGCGCTCGCGAAGCACCGGCAGGATCTCGCGCGCGAAGATGCGCGCATCCACATCGGGTGCGGCGAAGACAACTTGCCCGAGCATTGGCAACGAATCGCCCCGCTGCACGAGTGATAGTGCCTTGCTCAGCACCTCGGAGCCCATCGAGTGCGCGATCACATGGATGCGGTTGGGCTGCGTCAGCGGGAGCTGGTCGCGCAGGAGATGCAGGAGGTGCCAGCCGGCGTTGCGCGCTGTCTGTTGATCCCTGATGTAGCCGCTCAGCGCACCGGCCGAGGGCCAGCTAAAGAGGAGGGCGGTGCCGTCGAAACCCATGTCCGCGACGAGCTGCGCGAGGCGGACAGCGGCCTCTTCGAACGAAGAGTTGTAACCGTGGACGAAGACGAGGATATCGCGCGAGTTGGTGCGAGCGAGATCGTCGCGAATGCGCTGCAGGAAGCGCAGAGAATCGGCCGGGATCAGCGAGCTGATGAACATGAGCCGCTGCGCATCGGGATTCAGCTCGACACCCGGCCGCGCGATATCCCCCTCGCTGCGCATGCGATACGACGGCACGTTGACCTGCGCCGCGCCCCAGCTGAGTGCATTCGCATCCTGCGTGCCGAAACGAAATCCGGGGCGATCGGCATCAACACCGCGACGCGTGGTCGCAATGAAGATCGGCAGGCGCGTGGCGATGGTATCGAGGCCGTTCCAGGCGCGCGGGATTTCGGCGCGAGGGAGTGCCACGGGAATCAAGGTCACGGGCTCCGCAAAAAGCGACTCGGCCGGGGCGGGCGGCACGAGCATCACATCGGGCTGGGTCTCTGGGGTCGGGGCGGGGCGACCGCACGAAGCGAGAGCCAACGCGGCCGCGGCGACAAGCGCGCCAAGCGAAGAGCGAGCAGTCAACGCGAAATCCTCAGTGCAGGTTCGAGGGCCGCGAGGGTCGTGGTCGACGACGCCCGCTGAAATACCTCGCCGAAAGTTCGCACCACGGACTCGCGCACGTCATCCCCAAGAGTCGGCGATGGCGCGAGGCAGAGCCCGCGCTCCGATCGCTCGAGCAGCTCTCGCTCCACCGAGGTCATATCCACCCCCGGCAGCCCGCACGGCACCATCAGGTCGAAGTAGCTCAGGTCTGTGGTGACATTGAGCGCGAAGCCATGCCAGGTGACCCACTGCCGCGCATGCACGCCGATGCTCGCGAGCTTTCGCGCCGGCACGCTGTCGCGCGGCTGCGTCCAGATGCCCGTCTTTCCCGCGATGCGCGTGGCGTCCACGCCAAACGGCACCACCGCGCGAATCATCACTTCCTCGACCTGCCGCA
>JAYTDH010000203.1:0-2994 GCA_043736095.1 Gemmatimonas sp. | reverse complement strand
GCGGCGATTGTCGGCGGAGCCTGTACAGGGCCTCCGCCGGCCGAGGCGGCGCGCTCACCGTTCGAGCGGCTCGCGCAGGACTCGGCGAGCGGTGACTCTGCGGCATTTGCCTCGCTCCCGCCCGCGCTCTCGCCGTGGCTCGACGTGCGACCATTCCTTGCGCCGACGATCCAGAAGGAGCTCGCCTTGGCCGAGTGCCAGAATCTCGACTCTCCTGACCCGACCCTCACGCGTCGTCGGTTGCGCCTGCGGATCGATGATGCGGAGGCGATTGTGCTTTACGCCGTGGCCGATGCCGACACCGGAACGCTGGAGCGCGTGGAGTTCGTGCGCCGCAAGGTGAGCACTGGGCAGCGCGGCATCACCTGGGAGCGCGAGCGCGACCGCACGATGTCTACGTGGTGGAGAGAGACCGCATGGGGCCTTTCTCGTCGAGTCGAACGCGGAGAGATCCCGCGTGGTGGTCCGGTGCCGCGCGCGATGCGCGCCCTCGGACGACAACTCCTGACAATGCCCTGCCCCAAGAGTGGTGCTCCTGAGGAGAACCCGCTCGTCACGCCCCCGTAACGCCCGTCGTGGACACCGGTGTCGGCGCAGCAAACTCGCCAATGAATCCAATCTCCGGTTCGAGCTGCTGATCGAAACGCGACCTGACGGCGTCCTGCGCGTGCGTGATCAGCGCGCGCACATCGGCAGCGGAGGCGTCACCGAGATTCACGATGATGTTCGCGTGGCCGTGCGAGATCTGCGCGTTCCCCACACGGAACCCTTTGAGCCCACACTGGTCCACGAGGCGCCCCGCGCCGACCCCTTCAATCTTTTTGAAGATCGATCCGGCGCTCGGATGGAACTCGAGCCACGGATGCCGCGCGCCGCGCCAGCCGAGGTTCTCCTGCAGAATCCGCTGCATTGCGCTTTGGTCACCACGCGTGAGCTGGAACTCCACGGCGAGCGCGACCTCTCCGGTCCCATGCAGCCGGGAGAGGTCGTAGCCGAATCGCATCGCCGCATGGTCCACGAGCTGCCGGGTCCCATCGGGCATCAGAATGTCGACCGCCGTCACGACCTCTTCGATAAACATCGTCCGGGCGCGATCCGGCGCCGGGGAGAGGAAGTGCAAGTTCTGCCAGACCGCGCCGCCCACGGTGCTCGGGATTCCGATGTAGTGCTCGAGCCCCGACCAGCCCGCGGCGACCGTCCTCCGGATGAGCTCGGCGATGGTCGCGCCGCTCTCGGCTCGCACGCGGCCATCCGCGTCAATCGTAATGGCAACGGCCCGGTTCCGGATTACGAACCCACGCACGCCAAGGTCGCCGACGAGGATGTTGGCGCCGAGTCCGAGCACGAAGCACGGAATCCCAGCGGCCCGCGCGGCGGTGATAGCGCTGGCGAGTTCAGCGGCCGATGTGGCATCGTACAGCACGTCGGCAGGACCACCGATACGGAAGGTGGTGTACGGAGCCAACGGAACGTCCAGCTGCAGACGACTGGCGCCGAGCGCTGGAGCCAGCGCGGCGGCGATCTGCACCGAAGTCATCGAAGACCCACTCGAACCGGATGAACGCATAGGATGCGCGTAATCAATCAGCGCGGGCGACGCCTCGCCAGCACCCGCGGACCTCTCACGGTACTCGCCGGCATGTTCCTCGCCGCGCTCCTTGTCGCGTTCTTGACCGCGCTCCTACCTGCGCCGGTCCACGCGCAGCGTGCCGAGCTCGAGCGCACCATCCAGCGCCGCGTGCTCCCGAACGGGCTCGAGGTGATCATCACACCGAGCCGCGGCGTGCCAATCGCGACGGTCGAGCTCGTGGTGAAGAACGGGGCCTTCACACAACCCCCAGAGTTTGCGGGACTCGCGCATCTGTACGAGCACATGTTCTTCAAGGCCAACGAGACCTACCCCGAGCCGGACGAGTTCGTAGATCGAGCGGCGAATCTCGGTGCGCTGTTCAACGCCACCACGCGCGAAGAACTGGTGAGCTACTACCTCACGGTTGTCGCGGATTCTGTGGAGGGTGGGCTCCGCTTCCTGAGTGCGGCGCTCCGTGGCGCACAGTTCCGTCCCGACGAGCTCGCGCGGGAGAAAGAGGTTGTGCTCGGCGAGTATGATCGCGCGGAGTCGTCGCCCTGGTTTCGTCTTGATGAAGCAATTGGACATCAGCTCTGGGGATCGTTCTGGAGCCACAAGAACACGATTGGTGATCGGGACGTGATCAGGAACGTGACGTCGGAGCAGATGCGAGCAATTCGCGATCTTTACTACGTGCCAAACAACTCTGCGCTGATTATCGCGGGCGATGTTGATCCCACCGCGATGTTTGCGCTCGCCGAACGCGTGCTTGGCGACTGGCCGCGCGGCGCCGATCCCTTTGTAAGAACGCCGGTGCCGGCGGTGCCGCCGCTCCCCCGCAACCTAGGGATAATTGTCGAGGAGGACGTCAACGCGGTGACGGTGCAGATCCAATGGCACGGGCCGAGCGCGTCGCGCGATCAAGCCGCGACCTTCGCTGCTGATGTGTATTCGGACGTCCTGAATCAACCGGCGTCACGGTTCCAAGAGCGACTCGTGGAAAGTGGACTCTGGCAGGGTGTTGTAGTGAACTACTACACCCTCAATCATGTCGGTCCGATCACGGTGAGCGGACAGACCTCTCCGGAGCGACTCCGCGAAGCCCTCGCGGCGCTCTACGTCGAGCTCCGCGCGACGCTGGAGCCAGGCTACTTCAAGGCCGATGAAATCGATGCGGTGAAAGCGAACCGCGCAGTGACCACGGCGTTCGGACAGGAGCGCGCCTCAGAGAATGCCCACACGATTGGCTTTTGGTGGAGCGTCGTCGGACTAGAGTATCATCTGCGCTATGTGGATGAGATGGCCAAGCAGACGCCGGCGGACCTGCAACGCTATGCGCGCCAGTTCATCCTCGACAAGCCGCACATCACCGGCGTGATGTTGCCGCGTGGCGCTCGTCGGGCACTCAATCTCACCGAAGCTGA
>JAYTDH010000202.1:0-8760 GCA_043736095.1 Gemmatimonas sp. | reverse complement strand
AAGCTCTGGGGCGCCCTCGCGGGCGGCGGCGTTCGTGCATTGCTCACGGCCGAGGCGCCGCCGCTGATACTCGAGGACTGGGCCGGTTCGAGCGCGGGATTCGATGCTGTCGTGTATCCGTCCGCGCTGGTCGCGCGACGCACGACGCAGCGGCCAGCAGAGATTCTCACCACCGTGCACCGGCACGATCGGCCGCTCACCTGGATGACCGAGCGCACGCGACTCGCGCTTGACGATTCACCTGGAGCGCCGTGGATGCTGATCCCGAGCGAGGTGCGTGCCGCGTTCGACGCGCTCGAACGCGCTGGCGTGCCGCTCGCCGAGTCCTCGCTTGGCCGACCATTGCTCGGCGTGAAGAGTGGGTGCAACGAGGCATTCCTCCTCTCGCGTGCGGAGGCTACGGAGGCACGGATTGAACGCGAATGCGTACGGCCGCTGCTGCGTGGCGAGCATCTCCAAGCGTGGCGTCCGACCGCCGATGCGACGGAGAGCGTGATCATCTGGACGCATGATGTGCGTGGCGAGCCGATGACTCTGCTCCCAGCATCGGCGCATCGGCGGCTCGTACCGTGGCGACGCCAACTCGAGCAGCGCACCGACGGGCGCGGTGGACGCTGGTGGGCGCTCTTTCGCACCGAGGCCGCACGCGCCGATCGGCCGCGGGTCGTCTGGGGCGACATCGGACGCGCGCCACGCGCGCTTGTGCTCGAAGCTGGGGATCCGACCGTTCCACTCAACACTTGCTACGTGGTGCGGACGCCGACGCTCGATGATGCGCACGCCTTCGCGACTCTCTTGAATTCCCCGGTGGGTGCCGCCTGGCTTGGCGCGCTCGCGGAGCCCGCTCGCGGTGGATATCGACGGTTCCTCGGCTGGACCTGTGCTCGACTTCCGGTCCCGCGCGATTGGGCGCGGGCGCGCGCACTGCTGGCGCCGCTCGGACGCGCTGCCGTCAACGGCTCTGCGCCAGATTCGTGGACGCTCACCGAGCAGGTCCTCTCCGCCTACGGCGTGGCGCACGACGAGATCGCACCGCTGCTCTCGTGGCACAGCTTGTAGCGGCGGAGTGCGTGCGCGCGTTTATGGCGCGCACGTGGCTCGCACGCGCTGCCGACGTCGTGCGAGTCGGCGGCTTCACGCTCCGGCCCTCGCAGTGTGAGGCGGTGCGCGCAATCGAGGAGGCGTTCGGGACCTTCGGCGGCGCGCTGCTGGCGGATCCCCCGGGAACCGGAAAGACCGTGATCGCACTCGCCGTCCAGCGCGATGCACCACGTACGGTCGTCGTCGCACCCGCCACGCTTCGCGCACAGTGGCGCCACGCGGCATCACAGGCCGAGCGGACAGTGGAGTTCGTCTCGTTCGAGTCCTTGAGTCGAGGAAGCGCTGTGCCGCCAGCGCCGCCAGCGTCGCTGGTAGTCGTGGACGAAGCACACCACGCACGCACGCCAACCACGCTCCGTTATGGTCGACTCGCCGCGCTCTGTGCGGGGGCACGCGTCCTGCTGTTGTCCGCCACGCCGGTGGTGAATCGCGGCGCCGATCTTCACGCATTACTCGGGCTCTTCCTTGGCGCGCGCGCCGAGCATCTCGACGCGGAGTCGCTCGCGCGCGTGGTCGTGCGGCGGGAAGTTGGTGCGGGTCCGCGTCCGACCGTCCGCGCATTGTCACCACTCCACACCGCATCCGGCATTCCGGCACTCGACGACGCGATCAGATCGCTCCCGATTCCGCTCCCTGCGGCCGATGGTGTCGCAGCGCTCGCGCTCATCCAGATGTCGCTGGCGATGGCGTGGGGTTCGAGCCTCGCGGCGCTCGACGCGGCACTTCGGCGACGGATTCAGCGCGCGGCGGCCCTCGGTGACGCGCTCGTGGAGGGGCGTTGGCCAGACCGCCGCGGCCTAGCACAATGGCTCATCGGCGACGACGCCACGCAGCTGACGATGCCGCTGCTACTTCCCGACATCAGCGGGCCACCACCTGCCGATGCAATCAATGTGCTGGCTCGGCACGTCGATGCGGTACGCGGACTTCGCGAGCTCGTACGACCCGCGGTGGAGCGTGATTCCGCCGCCCGCGCCAACGAGTTGCGCGCCCTGCTCCGAGCGCACCCCGGGGTACGCGTCGTCGTCTTCGCAAGACACGCCGAGACGATTCGCGCGCTGTGGCGCGCGTTGCGCTCCGACCCTGGGGTCGTGGCGATTACGGGGACACGGATCCACGCGGCAAGCGGCCGCTGGTCGCGCGAGGAGATTCTCAGCGCACTCGGGCCCCGCGCGCGACCCTATCGTGACAATGACGTGCGTGCGATTCGACTCCTGCTCACCACGGACTTGCTCGCCGAAGGCGTCGAGTTACAAGGCGTCGGAATCGTCGTCCACGGAGACGCCGTCTGGAATCCAGCACGGTCTGAGCAACGCCTCGGGCGGGTGACGCGCGTCGGCGGGGCGAGCGAAGTATACGAGACGCACTTTGCGATTCCTGCCGGCGCCGAAGCGCTCGTGCGTCTCGAGCAGCGGCTCGCGCGAAAGGAGGGGAGTCGTCAGCGCGCTGTCCAAGATGCGCGCGCGCGCGAACTCCTCGTCCAGCGACTCTCGGGCTGGGCCGAGCAGGAGCCGGACGCGCCGTGCCGCATCGGTTGCGCGGTCTCGTCGACGCCGGGATTCCTCGCGCTCGTTCGGCTGGGGAGCCGCGTCGAGTTAGTCGGCGCGCAACGAAGGCGAGGTCGGTGGCGCGTGAGCGCCAATCCCGAACAACTCCGTCATCGGGCGGCGCTCGCCGAAGGGGCATCGCGCGAGCCACCGCCCGGCCGCGTAAATGCCGCGCGGCGCATTCTCGCCACGTGGTGTGCGTCGCGAGCGGCGCGCGACATTGTCGGGGCTCTTAGCGGCGACGCACCACTCGCGCGCGCGGCACGGCGACGTCTCGACGCGGTGCTGACGCGAACGCCGCTCGCCACTCGCACGGCGAGGGCAGCGGCGACCGCCGAGGCGCTTGCTGTGCTCACGGATTCTCCGGGCGTTGGTGCCGTGCGGGCGCTCCGCGCGCTGCTTCGTGCGCACGCGAACGACACGGAGTTTGCCGAGGGGCTCCTCGCACTCGCTCGAACGCTCCGCGGTCAGCGCGCGAACCGATCTGCGTCGCCGCTTGATTCGCCGATTGATCCGCCGCTTGATTCGCCGATTGATCCGCCGATTGATCCGCCGGCCAAGCCGCTTATCGCTCCACCGGGCGCACCCACGCGTGATCGCCCGCGTCTGGTGGCACTCTTGCTTCTAGAACCGAGCGCTACGGCCTTCGCATTCCCGAGCGCCCAGAGCCCCGCGCCTACGCGCCTCCGCGCGCGAGCGGCAACTTCGCCGCCTCCTTTCCCTGCTCGACCAACAGTCGGTCCTGAAAGCGCTGCGACTCACTGATCCGCTCAATTTCGATGGCCAACGTATCGACGCTGTCCTGCAGCGTCTTCAACTGATGCGTGACTTCGCTCGCCTTCATCAGCGACTTATCGGACGCTCGCTCAATCAAGCGCGTGATGAGGCGGATAATCGGGTAGCCAAGAATGATTACGACCAGCGATCCGAAGACGATCGCCATGATCGGGATGACCTCCCTAGGGATTTCGCTGTCCCGCTGATACGGCGGCGGCACCAACACCCCTGCTTCTGCCCCCGGACTGATTCCGTCGCGGATCCCATCCCGTATCTGGTCGCGAATCTGCTGCCCCGTGACCGGGGCCGGAGAGGTGGCGGCTGGGGTCCCAGCCGCGGGGGCCTGCGGCGCGGCCCCCGTCGACTGGCCCGGGCTCGTCGGCATGGTCGGCACCGGTGGAGGCGTCGGGGCCTGCGCGGGAGAGTTCTGCACGGCGGGGTCCATCAGCATGCCAGCTCCGGAAGAGGATCTCCCCTCCCTACGGCGGTAGCCGTCCGGAGGTGTCGGACACAACTTCTCTTCCAATATCCGATGGAAGCTCCGCGCCGGCCAGCCTCGCGATGAGGGATTCAAACCTTTTGCCTGCCGGAGCCGTCCTATCCCGCGTGAGAAGCTTCCACGCCAAATGACCGTGCCACTGACAGTGCCACTGACTGTTTCTCTGAAAGTGCCCCTGACCCTCTCCCCCACCCCGCAGCCGTCTGGTCCGACCGACGACGTCGCGCTCGCCGCCGCTGGCGATCGCCGTGCCTTCGAACGGATCTACCGGCACCACGTGGACCGCGTCTTCTCGGTCTGCGTCCGCATGGTGGGAGATCGTGGAACGGCGGAGGAGCTCACGCAGGATGTATTCGTCCGCGCGTGGGAAAAGCTCGGGACCTTTCGTGGTGACTCCGCATTCAGCACCTGGCTCCATCGACTCGCCGTGAATGTGGTGCTCAACGAACGCGAAGCAGAGAAGCGGCGCAGAAACAGGCACGACGATGGGATCGAGGACATGGACGTCATCTCCAGCAGCGATGTGCATCCGCTGCCGATTCCCGAGCTCTCATTGGATCTCGAGAACGCGATTGCGAGACTCCCGGCCGGCGCCAAGCGGGTGTTCGTGCTCCACGATGTCGAAGGCTATACCCACCAAGAGATCGGCGAGATGATGGGCGTGACCGCTGGCGGCTGCAAAGCCCAGCTGCACCGCGCCCGGATGCTTCTCCGGAGGATGTTGACCCGATGACCAAGACGAACAACTTCACGCACGACGTGACCAACGATCAGCACCGCGCCGAGTGTGGCGAGTGCGCCCAGCTCTGGGCCGAACTCGATGCGATCAGTGCCGAGGCATCGCTGCTTCCGACGCTCACCCCGTCGCGGGATCTCTGGAGCGGGATCGAATCACGCCTCGGCGGAACGTCCGCTGGAGCCAGTGGTGACCCGAGCATCGCCGGTGTGACGAGTATCGCATGGTACCGCTCGCAAACGTTCCGGTTGGCGATTGCGGCGTCGCTCCTTGTTGCCACGAGCTCGGCGGTGACGTGGCGCGTGGCAACGGGCCCCGCACTGGGCTCTGCAGCGGGGGCGCCGATTGTCGCGACAGCCACCGACAGCACCGACGAGTCGGCCGAGGAATCAGCCGTGTATCTCGCCTCCTTCTCGGCGAGCGTCGCGCAGATGGACCACGAGATCTCCACGCTGCAGAAGATTGTTACCGAGCGCCGTGGCTCGCTCGACCCAAAGACACTCGACGTAGTGGAGAAGAGTCTCGCAGTGATCGATGCAGCGATTGCCGAGAGCCGTGCCGCACTCGAGGCCGACCCTGCCTCGCAGTTCCTCGCCGCGCAATTCACGCGCGCGTACAACAGCAAACTCACCCTCCTGCGGGACGTTGCGACGCTCCGGATTGGAATCTGACGATGATCAAGCACACTGAGATCTTTCGCGCGCTGCTTCTGATGAGCGCCCTCCCATTTCTCGCCGCGGCGCAGACGGACGGCGACCGTATCGATTCCACCTTCGCACTCGATCGCGGCGGCGTGGTCAGCCTCGGCGCCGTGAGCGGAGAGATCCGCGTCAGCGGGAGCGATCGGCGCGATGTGCGCGTGATCGCGTCGATGGATCGCGGACGATTTGAGGTCTCGGCCACCCGCGCACGCCTCGCAATCAGCACGCGCTCTGTGGGCGGTCGGCAGTCCGGCACACGCTTCGATGTTGTCGTCCCGATTGGAACGCGTGTGAGTGCCTCGACGGTCTCGGGGCGCATTGAGGTCCGCGCGACCGCGGGTGAAGTGAGTATCCGCACCACGAGCGGAAGTGTGGAAGTGCGTGATGCCAAGGAGCGCCTGGATGTCTCGACCGTCTCTGGCGATGTGGAGCTCCTGCGTATCGCCGGCCGGATGCGCGTGGAGGGCGTGAGCGCGACGATCTGCGGAGACGATCTGAGTGGCGAGCTTGATGCCGAGACGGTGAGCGGTGAAATCACCGTGCGCCGCAGCACGCTCGACGGGATGATTGCGTCCGCAGTCAGTGGGACAATCGAGTATCAGGGGACGCTAAGCACGAATGGGACGTATCGCCTCAACACGCACTCGGGGAATGTGATTCTCGGGCTCCCGGCCAGCGTCGGCGCGATGCTTGATCTCGAGACGTTCAGCGGACGGATTAACAGCGACTTCCCACTCACGATGCAACCCGGTGAGACCGGCGGCCGTAGGGGACGTCGGATGGAGTTCACAATCGGAAGTGGTGGCGCACGCGTCACTGCTCAGGCCTTCAGCGGCAACATCAACATTCGGCGTGGCACGACCACGACCGACCGGGAGTAAGCCATGCAGAGCATCAGGTCAATCATCATCGCCGCGGCGTTGCCGATCGCCGCCGCCACACTTGGCGCGCAGGACACCGATAGTTGGACGTGGAATGGCACACTCGGTGAGGGACGCACCGTGTATCTCCACAACGTGAACGGCGCCGTACGATTCGAGACAGGCAGCGGCAACGCGGTGGAGGTGCGCGCCGTCAAGCGGTGGCGTCGAGGCGATCCGGCTGATGTGCGCATCGAGGCGCGTATGGCCGGAGCTGGCGATGGGGATGTGATTGTCTGCGCGCTCTGGAGTCCGCGCGCGACCTGCGATCAAGACGGCATCCGCAGCGAGCGCACGCGCGAGTGGGATCGCAGCAATGATGTCTCGGTCGAGTTCACGATCCGCGTGCCGGTTTCCGCGCGCATTGACGCAAACACCGTGAACGGCGACGTCTCAATCAGCGAAGTCCGCGGCTCGATCCGCGCCAAGACAGTCAATGGTGACATCGAGGCGCGCTCCACGGGCGGGCGCGTCATCGCGAATACGGTGAACGGCAGCATCACCGTGGCCGGACTCGTGGATGCCGGTGGCGTGGAGTACGGCACAGTGAACGGCAGCATCACCATCGAGTTGCCTGCCAATGCCGATGCCAATCTTGATCTCAGCACTGTGAATGGCCGCATTGCGACCGAGTTCCCCATCACCTTCGATGGAACGATCGACCCGCGCCGCATCCGCGCCGCGATCGGTGACGGCGGCGGCACGCTCCGTGCGCGCACCGTGAACGGGAGCATCCGGCTCCGGAAGCTGTAAGTCACCTGCGCCAGTAAGGCATACTCGCAGTAGTTCTTAGAGCCAGGACCCACGAAACCGTGGACTCGGCGGCCCCGTAGAGCGAGTATGCCCGTGAGGGTGACCCTCGCTTCCGGAGCCGCCGATGTCGTTCCGCCCCGTACTCTTACTTGGAATCCTCGCGCTCGGTGCCTGCCAGTCGTCGAGCACGAGCGACCTCGAGTTCCGCCAGGACAAGGTGTTCACGTACGCCGCAATCGTGCCCGCGGGCGCACCGGTGTACCTGCGCAATCTCCGCGGAGAGATTCTCGTGGAGCCGTCGCCCGACGACTCGCTCCGCGTCACGGCCGACCTCTTGTGGCGCAGTCGGCCAGCGCAGCCCGATGATGTGCGGTTCAAGGCCGAAGTGCTCCCCACTGGCGTGCTGATCTGCTCGTTGATCGGCAGCTCTGAGTGCTCAATTTCGAGCTTCTCATCGGGCTCGACAAGCGGAATCAGCTTTCGCCGTAGCGGCGACAACATCGGGCTCGGTGGGAAGCTCAATTCCTCGGTCGTCTTTCACGTGCAGGTGCCGTCGGGTGTCGCACTCGATCTCCTCGGCGTAGACACGCGCATCACGTCGGCTTCCTCCGCGCGAGTGAAGGCGCGTACGGTGAACGGCGACATCACCGTGGTGACGTCGGTGGGACCGGTCAACGCCGAGACCGTGAATGGCGATGTGGACGCGCGCATGACGACACTCAGCGGCGCGGACTCGGTGATTGTGAAGACGCTGAACGGTGCCGCGTGGGCCTTCTTACCCGAGGCGGTGGCGGCAAGCGTGAGCGCGTCAACGACGAATGGACACGTGGAGTCGGACTTCGCGGAGTTCGATCGCACAACCGGAAACCAAAAGCGGTTCAGAGCATCGCTCGGTGGGGGCGGGACGCCCGTGCTCGTGCGGACGCTTAACGGGACGGCGGGTATTGGTCGACTGGACGCGCAGGGGCGTTCGTACCCGCGGTAGTTGCACGAAGCGTCGCGTTGTAGAGGCAGATGGCCTCGTGGAGAAAGCGTGGCGCACGTGAGGTCCGTATGCTGCCAACCACAAAAAGCCCGACGCTGAGTACGGCTCCGATGTTTCCCGCGGTCGTTTGACCGTCGAGGATAAGAAAACTCGCGGGCACGAGCAACAATGCGCCCGCGGTTGAGAGGAGCTGTCCTCGATTGTGCAACGAACGGAACCTCTCGTATGCCTGCTGCGCGGGATCAGCCGGACGTCCGAACAACGGCAGCGCAGGCGCGCTGATTCCGAACGAGGCCACGCGACACGGTCTCCACGATTGGGCCGGCCTCCTGCGCCTCGAGCGTTCCCTGCGGCGCTCGGGTTGCCGAGATTCTAGGGGGACGTCAAGAGACTCGGAAGCCCCCGCGCCGCTGACCCCGACGCCCAACGGAGGTATATTTCCTCCGCTCCCTCTCCAGGATTGTGCTCCCAATGGACCAAGCGTTCCCCCAGACCGGCGTAATTGTCCGCACCGGCGCCGAGCGTGCCACGCTGGTGCGCCGCACGTATCTCCTCGTGCTCGGCGGCGTTGCGCTCACGATGGTTGGCGTCGGTTTCACAATGACGCAGCCAGCCCTGATGGATGTCGTCGCGCGGCATCCGTTCCTGAGCTTCTTGTTCACGCTCGCGCCGTTATTTCTTGCGCAGCGCGCCAAGCACCAGTATCCGGCGAACATCGGTCTCACATTGATGTTCACGTTT
>JAYTDH010000201.1:0-12624 GCA_043736095.1 Gemmatimonas sp. | reverse complement strand
GGGACGCTTGCGCTCACGGCCGAGGTGCGCGACGCGACGAACGCGGTGGTGAATGTGCCGGTGCTCTTCGCGGTCTCGCGTCCCCCCGCTGCGCACATCCGTTCCAATGGCGTGCTCACCGCCCTCGATCTCGGGACCGTCACGGTGACCGCGACCGCTCTGGGACGATCGGCATCGACGGTGGTGACCATCAACGCGGGCACCGTCCTCGACGGACTGACCCTGCTACCGGATTCGGTGATTGGGAGCGGGACGGTCCAGTCCGTTGTCGCCATTCGTGATAACGTCGGCGTGGACAGTGTGCGGGTCCGTACCGTCTCTCCCAGTGGCGTGACCGGCCCAACCTGCGCCTCCGCCGCGCCGGTGCGCGGCACGCGAACCGTTGGTGAATTCACCTGTGCTCTTGTCCTACCGACTGGCGCGGCGTCAGGCCGCTGGCCCGTCTCAAGCGTGGAAGTCCACGCCGGTCTCAATGTCGCCGTACTCGATTCCGTCGCCCTTCGGCATCGCGGTGCCGCCGTTTCTGTGAGGATAGTCCCGTGAAGCCAATTTTCCTTCGCCGTCTCCTGGCGGCCCTGCTCATCGTCACGCTTACCGCCATTGGCTGTCGCGATGGGGCGGTCACCGGCCCCAACCCGATTCCCAAGGGGAGCGGTCGCCTCTCGGTCTTCGCGCAGTTCGAACTGAACACCGCGACAAACCTGGTCATTGAGGTCACGGCATCGGACATCCCCCTGCCCTTGGTCTTCAATCTCCCGATCGTGAACGGCTCGGCGACGGGCTCCGTGACGATTCCCGCGGGTGGCAATCGCCTGATTGTGGTGCGCGCCTTTGACGGGCGCACCGAGACGCATCGCGGTACGCGCACCGTCACGATCACCGAAGGCGTAAACGCACCGCTCACCATGGCTCTGCTGCCATTGGCGGGCACGATCCCCGTGACGGTCACCTTCGGCGTGGCGGTGGTCTCAGTCACGCCGCTGACGTGGACACTGCGAGTCGATCAAACCGTCAGCTTCGCCGCGACGTTGATGGACGCGTCGGGCAACATGCAATCGAATGCCGTGATTCGTTGGGCGTCCACCGATACGCGGCGGCTCATCATCGACTCCGCTGGAGTCGCAACCGCTCGGGACACTGGCACGGTGACGGTCGTGGCCGTCGCGGGAGGCGCCGCGGGACGCGCGACCATTACCATCACCCCGGCCGACAGCCTCGTGCCGCCCAGCTTCCAACGCCGATGGGTTGGTGGGAATGGAACGGGAGGGAGTCAGACCAGCTGGATCAATCCGAACAATTGGACGCCGTCGGCGATACCAACGGCCAACGACAGCGTCGTGATCGGCGCGGCGGCGTTTCAGCCAGCGTTGCCAAGCGTGGATACGATGAAGGTGCGCGACCTCACGCTGCTCGCCGGCGCGAATCTGAACCTTCTCGGGCGACTGCTGACGGTGGTCGGCGGTACGCTGACCGGTGCGGGAGGGGTCACGAACGCTGCATTTGGCGGAACGTTGCGCCTCGTCGGCAACGCGAAACTCCGTGGCGCGGTTAACGCCCCCATTCAAGTGCAGGGTGGCGGCATTGTCTCGCTCGCCGATTCGGCACGCGTGCCGTCGCTTGCGGTGAGTGGGACCAGCACGGTATTCGACCTCGCGGGCCGCCGGCTTGTCGTGACCTCCCTCAGCACCTCGGTGCATGTCTTCACGAACGGCCTGCTGCGGATGAACAACGCCGCCGACACGCTCGACGTGTCGGGTTTCATGTACCTGCAGGAGACGGCTGCGTCGCACGCCGGCAATCTGACGGCGGGCACGATGATCGTGCGCGGCAATATTCAGGATGGGTCGCGGTACGAGGCCAGCGGCACCCACCGCACGGTCTTTGCTGGCACCGTGGGCACGATTGCAACGCAAAGCGTGAGCGCCTTCGATGCCAACGCCCGCCCGGCCAATACGCTTCAGAATGTTGTGATTGAAGGCAGTTCGGCGTGGTCACACTGCAGTTCACGCCTGCGCGTGCGGGGATCGTTCGCCGTAACGAGCCCGACGACGTTGACGACCTGCACGTCGTATACGCTGGACATTGATGGGCCACTCACCACCGTGGCTGGCTCGACCCTCGGCGTATACGGCATCGTGCTCGGCGATGTGACCGGGACCTCGGGAGTGGGTGGGGCGCTCAGCTCGGACGTTCTGACGTTCTCGGCGCCGAGCCCACAGCTTCGGGTCGGGCTCGCGTACCGCGCGTTGACCTTCCAGCGGTCCGTGAGCATCACCGACAGCATTCGCACGATTGGTGTCGTCAGCATTGATGGGTCGGGCTCCGTGCTCGACATCGCGACGCCAGCGGGGCGCGCCGCGACCTTTGGCGCATTGAGCATCACCAACACGGCGGCGCTCCGCATGTCGGATGTGCGGGATTCGCTCATTGTGAACGGTGCACTGACGGCGAATGGCTCGGCGGATCTCTCGCTGACACTCATCGCGGGGACGCTGCGCGTGGGCGGCACGCTCACCGGGACAAACTTCGGGGCCAGCGGCACGCACCTCACGGTATTGGACGGGGCGAGTGCCACCGTCCTGCAGGACATCAACTCGATGGATGCCAACGCACGGTCGGGGAACGTCTTCCGGAACCTGACCCTTGCGAACACCGGCATCGGGGTGCGCAGCTGCTCCGTAAACGTCCGCATCACTGGGGCCTTCCGTGTCACCGGCACGAGCACCTACTCCACGTGCACGAGCTACTACACGCGGGTGGATTCCCTGCTCGCGACGGAGGCAGGCACGACGGTGAATGCTTATGGATTCTGGTTGACGAACGCGAACGGCACGCAGGATGTGCTCGGCGTATGGACACCGGACATCACGGATTTCACGCTGCCGAATCAGCCGGTGCGCGCGTCGCCGGGTTATCGGAACCTGCGGTTTCTTGCGAGCAACACGCTGCCGGCCGGACTCACGGCGGCGGTCTCGATACTTGTTGATGGCACGACGTCGGTCCTCACGCTGTCCGATGGCCGCGTGACGACGGCGACGTTCACGACGCAAACCGGGGGACGCTTCGCGATGAATGGCGGCGATACCCTGCGCGTCACGGGCGCGGTGAACCTCAATGGCGGCCAGTCTGCGCCCACGGGGGGCGTGCTGGAGATTGAGGGGGCCTTCAATGCCCCCGGTTACTCGCCAACGGGCACGCACGAATTGCGGCTCCGCGGGCCGGGTGCGCACACACTGAGCAGCTTTACTGACAAGCCAGTGCCGACCGTGCGGGTCGTCTCGGGGACGGCGGTGCTCAACTACATGAATCTTGTGGTGCAGGACTCGCTGCTGCTGGGGGCGGGGACCACGATGACCTCTCCGTCAGGGTACTTCGTCACCATTCGCAACCGGCTCGAGACCGCCGTTGGAAGCTCGATGACGGTGCACGGAGTCGTGCTTGAAGGACCGACCACACTCGCGGGGGTCGCCGGTGGATTCACGCCAACGATCCTTCGCGTCGTCGGCCCTGGCACTGGGCCTGGATCGGTGCTGCGCAATGCTGCAAACATTGTGTATACGCATGTTGAGTTCTATACGAGCTATGCACTCTCGGACGCGTTGTTGGCGTCGGGATACATCTACGCGAGTGGCGCCGGCGTGGTGCTCGACTGGAACGGCCGCACGATCCGTGCGCCGCTCGGGTTGAACTTCGATGCCAATGCGACGGGCCGCATGGTGACGGCGACGGACTCGTTGATTGTTGGTGACGGCAACAACGGCACGTCCTCGTTGCTCTGGGACAGCGGCACCAGCGGCACCGTGAGCGACGGCACGATCCTCATTCGCGGCGGGTCCACGACGCTGTCGTCGTTTGTTGCCACGGGCACCAATCGTGTGATTTATTCCGACACGGGATTCGTGCTCGCCGCCCGCTCATCGCTCATCAACGGCACCGTGACCTTCCGCCGGCTGACGATTCGTGGGCAGTCGCAGTTTACCACCTCGGCCAACTACAACAACATCACGGTCACCGACTCTCTGCGCATTGAGAGCGGGACGTTCTTTGCAAACAACGCCATCATCAATGTGGATGGCGCTGGTCAGGCGGTGCTGGCCATGCAGCCCGGCTCGGTGTTCAATAGCACTGGCGGATATGTGAATCTTTCCTCGCCAACCGGGACCTCGCTCGTGCAGGCGGGAGCTACCTACACGGCCGCCCTCACACGGTTTGCCGCCAACAACCCCGTCGTGAACCCCGCGCTGGAATACCGCAACGTGGAGTTCTACGGTCCGGTGACCTTCAGCGGAAACACGACCATCGCTGGCTACCTCTACGCGCAGAACGCGGGAGCGGGCGTCTCGCTGGGCGGCCGTCGCGTGAATGTTGAGAGCACTGTGGATATGGGCACCGGAGCGTTCCTGGTCATGAACAGCGCCGCCGATACACTCGATATCGGTGCGGACTTTGCAGCGGATGGCGGTGTGCCCTCCCTGTTGACGGCGGGTGTCGTGCTGTTCCGCGGCAACACGCTCACGGGCACCAACTACAATGCGGTGGCACCGCATCGCACCGTCTTCCTTGGCGCGACCGGAGCGCCGCAAAACGTGAACGGCAACACGGCGTTTGGCCGCGTGGAGGTCGCTGGTGGACGTGGCTTCAATGCGAACTACTCCGCCTACACCGTCGCGGACAGCTTCGTCGTGTCGTCGGCGGTGCCCATTGTCGGTGGTGGTACGCTCGACATCAGCGGTCCGCTCGTCGCGAGTTCGCCGATTGCGATTTCCACCACCCTACTGCGCCTGCGACATGCCAGCGGCACCGGCAACCTGCAGCCCGGCACGACCATTAGCGCGGGCACCATCGCATTGACGCAGACGTCAGGGCTCCCCACGATCCTGCGTCCCGGACTCACGTACAACGCGCTGGTAATCGAGTCGCCGGTGACCCTCACGGGCGCGGTGAATCTGGCGGGGAATCTTTTCGTGGGGAATGGATTGAACCCCTCGCTGACGTTGGCTGGCAATACCATTACCGTTGCCGGTCAAGTCGACGTGGGGCCGAATGGGCGGCTCATTATGAACAACGCGGCGGACCTCCTGCGCACCACTGGCACCGCGTACACTTACTTCCAGCCTGGCGCGGGCACGGGCGAGCTGTCCGCGGGGACACTGGAGTTGTCTGGCGACATTTTCTATCCGCACTCGACGGGGCATCCCATGACGGGCACGCACCGCGTTCTCGTGACGCGCAACGATGCGCGCACGCAGATCATCTCGCAAAACGGCAGCGTGCCCATCGCCAATCTCGAAATCGGTGGCACCGGATCGCGCATCGTTCAGTTCCAGGCGCCACAGACGATCCAGGGCGCATTCACTGTCACCTCGCCCGCGGTCATCAACGTCACGCAGAACACGACGTACGACCTCACCGTGAATGGGGCCATCTCGGCGCCCGCGACCACGACGTGGGCACTGCCAGGCACCCTGCGCGTCAACGCGGCCTCGGGCATCGACAACCTCTTGGGCACCGTGTCGCTTGGCGGGCTGACCATTGGTGGTGCGGTGCTGAACCAAACAATTCCAACCGCCCCCCGCTACACGATTGGTAACCTCACCGTCCTCGCCGGCGCGTCAGCGAGCATTGCGTCCGGCACGCGACTCATCGGCAGCGGCACCTCCGGGACACTGTCGGTGAACGGCGATCTCACGATTCCCGACGGAAGCACGCTGCAGGCCTGTCGGAGTGATAACGGCGGGCTCGCTGGTGGAGGGACGCCTCTGGTGCCTGGTGTGATTCGCAATGTGCAGTCGCTGGGCGCGCCGTTGCTGCTGCGCATGGCGGGGCCGCTGCTGAGCACGACGTTTGGGGCGAGCGGTGGTTTAACGCCTGGCGTGACCATCACCTTTGGCGTGACGGCGGGCTGCTGAGTCGCTGCTGGGTTGGCGCAGAGCACGTACGCGTCGACTTCATGCCGAGCGCCTGCGACTTCCACGATGAACTTCAGATTGCCTCCGATCGCAATTCGCACAACGTCTCAACCTGGGCAGTCTGTGGGAACATGTCATAGCAGGTGATGCTGTGTACGCGCCATCCTTCGAGCCGCGCCACGTCGCGCGCGAGCGTCGCGGGATCACAGCTCACATAAAGAATTGCCTTCGGCCGCTCCGCCCCGCTCGCAAGCGATGCCACCAACGCCGCCGTCACGCGTGCATCGACTGCCGCACGCGGCGGATTCAGAATCACCACGTCGGCGGGCAGCAGTGAAGCAATGGCTTCCGCTACGCGCGATGCGATTGCGCGAGAGCCTGCCGGCAATCGTGTGGCGGCATACGCCGTAGCCTCTTCGTCCAGCTCCACAGCGGCCACCCGCACCCCAAGACTCGCCAACGCGACCGCGGTGTCCCCAGCGCCACTAAAGGCATCGACAACAGTACGTGGCGCATGCGCCATTGCCTGCTCCACCACGGCGCGCTGCAATTCTTCGGCGATCGCTAGATTTACCTGCGCAAAACTCCCTCCGGGCTCGCCACTTGGTCGACGATCCGCCACCAACCGACGCCGCCGCCCCTCCGCGTGCCACCAAATCGCCGCGAGGCTCGGCACCGCGTCAAGGAACTCCGGCAATGTATCCCACGACGTGCCACCCTCAATCGCATCGCCCCAGCGTGCCCTCGACCGCCGACCCGATCAGATCAAGCGCCGCCGCATCACTTCGTCGGCCCGCACACGGTGAAAGCGGGGTTTTCCTACAGCCTCAACGTCAGCTTCTGCTGCGAGCGGACCGACGGACGCTGCTCCGCGCGCTGATCTGTGGTCCGCTCGGGCGCAGCAAGCATAGGTAGGCCCGCGCGAGGACGTTGCGTCAGAATAGCCTGCGGCGCAATACGATGGTGACAGCCCCCGTGCCGGTCGCCCGTATGCTCGGCGCTCCACGGTCTGGGAGCGCGCATGGGACACGAGGCGTCGGCGGCCGCGGCCCGGCGTCTACAAGCCCCGGCGTCTACAAGCCCCGGCGTCTACAAGCCCCGGCGTCCGCAGGCGTCGCCGTTGTTTCGGTTGGTGTCGGATCACGTGCACCGACTGCAGACGGTGTATGACGAGCGCTTCGCGCGCGAGTACGGCCCGTGGCGCCCCGTCGTCGGCGAGGTCACGGACAAGTTCCTCGCCTGCGGCATCCTCGAGCACGGCTTCGCGCGCATACTGCTCGGCGAGATCGCCCGCATCGCCGCGCGCACGGTCACCGCCGCGATCCGTACGCTGACCGGTGAGCGCGATCTCGCGGTGGGGATCGTGGCGTGCCTGCAGACCCATGGCTCGCGTGCCAACTGGCATCCGCACCTCCACCTCCTCGTCACCGACGGCGGCATCCGCACCTCGGCAAGCATGCCCTCGAGGCCGAAGGTCTCGATGTGCGTGGACTCGTCGTGGACTCGTCGTGGACTCGTCACTGAAGCAGGCGTCCGGCCCGGACAGCGCACACTCAGCGAATGACAACCGCCGGTGCATCGCTCGGCATCGGCGTGGCCACAAGAATCGCCGTGACAACCAACACGGTAACGGCGGCGATCAACTCCACGCCAGCCGATCGACGCAGGTTCACCGTGGCCCCGGCGGAACCAAGTTGTGGCAGCACGCGTCTCCAGTTGTACGCGCCAGCGGCGGCGGCGACGCTCAGTAGTGCAAGCTTCACCATGAGCGTCTGGCCGTACACGCTGCGCCAGAGCGCGTCAACGGCACCGAGATTGCGCCACGCAACGAGCACACCTGTGACGCACACAAGCCCCGCGAACGCCAGAGCAGTCGGGCTGAAGGCGCGGACAAGCTCGCCAACCATTTCGTGTTGCTGCTCCCCGCCCGTCGCCAGTGCCGAAGGCACCGCCAAGAGCATCATCGCTGCGAGTCCGCCTACCCACCCACCGGCCCCAATCACGTGCGCGACGTCCAGTGCGATGGCGAGGACCGGCTCCGAGGCAGCGGCCGGATGCCCCGAGAGCGCGAGTGAAGTCGCGAGCGCCAGCGCCGCCACACCAACGCTCAGCACGCCGTATGCTCTGGAACGCCGCACAGCTCGGACCCCCCAGACGCCAATGGCGGAAGCGCCAATCGAGAGCCACCACCCGCGCCCCCACGACGAGCCCGTCAACAGCGCGGCGATGGATCCGTGCGACATATGCTCCCCCGCACCAAACATCGTCGCGTGCTGTGCGACCAAACGCGCGACCGTGACCACACCGATCGTCACGAACACGAATGATGCCACAGTCCAAGCGCGCCGAGTCGCCTCAGCCACCATCGTCGTGACGGCGGAAGCTCCGCCCTCCGTCGCGCCGACGAGTGCGCCGACGAGTGCGCCGACGGGTGCGCCAACGGGTGCGCCAACGGGTGCGGCGCCAGGCGCCGCGAGCCGCCGTGCGACGCGAGGAAGGATCAGCTGCGTGAGTGAGAGAATGCCAATGAGCGCGATCGCGCCCGCGAACAGTACGGCTCGGATGGCAACATAACTCGACGATTCAACGCCGAACTCAGTGTCTTCGCTCGCGCCGAAGGAGAACAACGATGCTTCACGCGGCGCTGGCGCAATCGCCTCGGGAAGAATCTCAAACCGGTAGGTACCGCGGAGCGGATGCCCGTCGGCGCCAGCGGCCTGCCAGCGCACGAGATACCGACCCGGAGCCAGCGGGCCGCGAATACGCGCCGTCAGCGACTTGGCATCTCCCGCACCGGCCCGCAGAGTATCGAGCGCCACCGCCCGGCCCGCGCTGTCGCTGAGCGTCAAGCGGCTGAGGGCGAGCGTCAGCTGCTCGCTAAAGGTGAGTGAGAGGCGGGTGGGAAGCGTCGTGAGTCGGCTGTCCGCGGCCGGCTCAGCGGACAACAAGCGGGGGTGCGCCTGCGCCGATCGCAGCGGCGCGGTGAGTGCGAGCACGGCACCCAGCGCAGCGAGAATCCAGCGAGCGGCACGCCGTTGTGTGGTGACCATCAGAGCCCGTAGGTGGAGTGAGAGGGGTTCTCGTTTTTACTCACAGTAAAATATGACCATGCCCGCCGTCCCACAAGAAGCCTGCGAGTGCCGCGTCAATGATGCACCGCCGCAGCGTACGTGCCATCGGCGCTGGCGGAGTGAGGACAGGCCTCAGGGTGACTCCCGAGTGCCAGCCCCCGACAAAAGATGTGGCTGATCGCAAACGCATCGCTATGATCGCAGTGCGCGGAATGTCCGCCGCCTTCCGTGGCCTCGTCGCCAAGAGCAAGCGGATGCAGTACCATCACACCCGAGAGCCACACCAGCAGCAGCGCGCCGGCCGCCGCCGCCAGCGATCGCCGCGACACGTGTGTGCCGATGGCCGGTTCCTCCCCGGCGAGCCGACGTACCCTTCGCGCAAACAGCGCCGACTCGTGAAATCCGACCGCAGGATCGAGCGACTGTGCGGAAACACCAGACATCCGGAGAATCGCCGAGGCCAGCGGCAACGCGTGCGTGCGCGCCGCCGCATCATCGGCCGTAATCTCCCACTCGTCCGCGAGGTCATCGGCCAATCGGCCGAGCGCTGGCAACCAGAACAGGACGCGCGCCAACGCACGCAACCAGAACAGACGCAGCGGATCCCGTCGGCGCACATGCTCGGCTTCGTGAGCGAGCACAGCCTCCAGCTCGTCCGACGCGAGCCGTTGCGGTAACTCGCGCGCGATGTACACGCGCGGTCTCCACCACCCGCTCGTAAACGCCGGATTCGGGAGGCCTGACACGAGCAACACGCGAGATGCGTCGAGCCCAACCTGACGCGCGGCACGAGCCACCTCCGGGTGGTTGGTCGCGACCTCAGATGGCAACGCGTACATCACGGCGCGGTGGCGGAGAAACGCCCGCGTCCGATCGATGACCGCGAGCGCGACGCCGCCGTAGAGCAACCAGTGTGCCACCACGTGCACAGGCGCCAATAACAGATGCAGGGCCACCAAGCAGAAAACGCCAGCGTGCTGCTGAGTGGCAGGTAACCACGGCACTGAGCCGAGCAAATGATGCCCGAACACCGGACTCACGCTCAACACCAGCATCGCCGCGAGCGCCATCAGCAGCTGCCGCCGATGCAGCTGCTCGCGTCGCCCAAGAGGCGCGTTGGAGCTGATGCCAGAAACCGACACGCTCAGCTCCCGTCCCGCTCGCGCAGCTTGCGCCGGATGAGACGCGCCAGCTCCTGCAACTGATCGGGATCCTGCTCAGCGAGCACATCCACAAGCGATGCGGTCACGGCATCCGTTCCCAACGAGAGGATTCCCTCGACAACGCGCCGAGACGCCTCAAGCAGGAACTGCTCCTCGTTCAATCGCGCGGCAAAATGGATGCGGCCCTCGCGCTTGGTCCGCGTCAAGACACGCTTCGCGACGAGTCGATTGAGCACGGTGATGGTGGTGAGTGGCGACACCTCGTGCTCGCGGAGCACACGATCGTGGATCTCGCGCGCCGTCGCCGCGCGAGGGATAGCCCACACCGCCCGCAGCACTCGTGCCTCGAGATCACCCAGCACCTTGGCTGGGCCGTCGGCGGACAAGCGCACCGTCTCTTGGAGTCGGGGGCCCGCGTGGGAACTCCCGCGCTTCTTTGATGCTGCCATTCGTAACCCTCCGTCTGCTTTTAGCGGACGATGCTTTTCTCGTTGGGAGAATCATACTGTGGGGAATGCGCGTCCGGCTGAACCGTCTCTCGCTCTTTCCACAGCGAATACACCGCCGGAATCACCAGCAGCGTCAAGACCGTGCTCGAGACCATGCCGCCGATCATCGGGGCCGCGATGCGGCGCATCACCGTTCCCCCGGCGCCGGTCCCCCATAGGAGGGGGAGAAGCCCGCCCATAATCGCAGTGACGGTCATCATCTTCGGCCGCACGCGCTCAACAGCCCCTTCCATTACGGCCTCATACAAGTCGCGCAGGCTCGGCGGCCGACCAGCGGCCCGGCGTGCAGTCCACGCGTGATCCAGATATATCAGCATCACCACTCCCGTCTCGGCCGCCACGCCGGCGAGCGCGATGAACCCGATGCCCACCGCCACCGACCAGTTATAGCCGAGCGCCCAAAGGAACCAGATCCCGCCGACGAGCGCGAAGGGCAGCGAGAGCATCACGATCAGCGCTTCCCCCACGTTCTTGAAGTTGAAGTACAGCAACAGGAAGATGAGGGCGAGTGTGGCCGGAATGACGAGCTTCATCTTCTCCTTTGCCCGCTGCATGTACTCATACTGCCCGCTCCAGACCACGGTGTAACCGGTTGGGAGGGTGACACGCGCTGCAACTTCGCGTTGGGCCTCCGCGACGTAGCCACCGATGTCCCGTCCCTCAACATCCACGTAGACCCACGCGGTCGGCATCGCGCCCTCGGTTCGTATGACCATCGGACCCGCCACCGACGTGATACGGGCTAACTGCCCGAGTGGCACTTGGGCGACGCGGCGTGATGCCCCCATGCCCGGGCCTCCGCCCGCCATGCCGTCGGCGGGGCTCGCCTCCGCGCCGCCGCCAGCGTGAGCGATCGGCACGAGCACCGCGGCCAAGCGTTCCGGCGTGTCGCGCAACTCCTGCGGATACCGCACGCGAACGCCAAAGCGTTGGCGCCCCTCTACGGTCTGCGTAATCGTCATACCGCCGATCGCGGTGGCGATCACGGCCTGCACATCGCCGACATTCAAACCGTGTCGCGCAGCCGCCCGCCGATCAATGTCGATGTCGAGGTAGTACCCACTCACCGCGCGCTCCGCGAACGCACTTCGTGTCCCGGGAACCGTCGAGACCGCCGTCTCGATCTCGCGCCCGATTCGCTCCAGCTCTGCGAGGTCGGGCCCGAACACCTTGATACCAACCGGCGTCCGAATCCCCGTGGCGAGCATATCGTTCCGGCCCTGGATGGGCATCGTCCACGCGTTCGTCACTCCCGGTAGTTTGACCGCCGAATCCATCTGCGCGACCAGCGCATCATAGGTCATCCCCGGCCGCCACTGATCGCGCGGCTTGAGCGTGATTGTCGTCTCGAACATATCAAGGCCGGCGGGGTCGGTCGCGGTGTTGGCCCGGCCGGCCTTTCCCCAGACGTGCGCCACTTCGGGGAAGCCCCGCAGGATTCCGTCCTGGATCTTGAGGATCTCTCTCGCGCGTGCCACGCTGACACCCGGCAACGTGGTCGGCATGAAGAGCATCGACCCTTCCTCGAGCGTCGGCATGAACTCGCTGCCGATCCGCGACCACGGGAGCCACGTCAGGATGACCGTCACGACAGCGGCGACCACAACCGGCCACCGATGCCGCAGCACGAAGGTGATGAGCGGCCGATAGGCACGCATCAACCACCGATTCACGGGATTCGCTGATTCGCGGAAAATGCGACCGCGCACGAAGATGCCCATCGCTACGGGAACAAGCGTCACCGACAACAGGCTCGCCGCGGCCATCGCGAAGGTCTTCGTGTACGCGAGCGGCTGAAAGAGCCGCCCCTCCTGCCCTTCGAGCGCAAAGACCGGAAGAAAGGAGACCGTAATGATCAACAAAGAGAAGAAGAGCGCGGGTCCGACTTCCTGAGCAGCCTCGACTACGACTTGCCAGCGTTCGCGCACGGAGAGGATGCCGGTGTCCAGCCAGCGAGAGGGCGGACCGGCCG
>JAYTDH010000200.1:0-3931 GCA_043736095.1 Gemmatimonas sp. | reverse complement strand
TCCACGGTGACCTTCGCATCTTTGCCACTCCCACTCACGTCGGAGATTGTCCCCGACCCGAACCGGCCGTGCGCCACACGCTCGCCACGCACGAAGTTCGGGAGATCCTGCGACGCTTCTTCGTCGGCGATGAAACTGGGCGTTGCACCTTCGCGCGGCGACCAACTCGTCTCTTTGTCGGCAGATCGGCCGCGTCCGCCATAGCTCGGCGACTCGCCCACCCCGCGACGCCACGCCGTGCCGCTCCCGCTGCTCGGCGCCGCGAGGCGCGACGTCGCTCGGAGACGCACGGTGCGCTGATGCTCAAACTCAGCATCGGGGAGATTCCGGAGGAAGCTCGAGCGAATGGACGGTAACAACTCGCCGTTGCGACGCCGCTGATGTGCCCAACTGAGCAGGAGCCGACTCCCCGCCCGCGTGATCGCGACGTAGAGCAATCGGCGCTCCTCCTCAAGCGTGTCCGGATCGTCGAACGCGCGCGCGAGCGGGAACAGCCCATCCTCGAGCCCCGTGACCGCGACGAAACCGTACTCGAGTCCCTTGGCGGTGTGAACTGTCATGCAGGTCACGGCGTCGGCATCGGGGCCGAGGGCATCGAGCGCGGTGACCAGCATGGCGCGCTGCAGAAAATGATCGAGCGGACGCAGACCGACCTCTCCGCCGTCGTCAATAATCGTCTCCGCTGCAGAGGTCACGAGTTCACGCACGTTCTCGAGTCGCTCCAGCCCTTCCGGTCCCTCGGCGCGCAACGCTGCGTCGTATCCCGATGACTCCACAAGTTCGACGAGCAGCTGATCGACACTCTCGTCGGCGGCCATCGCGCGCAAACGATCGACGAGCGCGACGAAGTTGCCGATGGACTCGCGCGTGGCGGGCCGCATACCAGTGAGGGTGCCGACGCGGCGGGCCATCTCGAGTAGCGGGACGCCCGCCTGCTCGGCCTCGGCGCTAAGGAGTTCGATGGTTGTCTCGCCGACGCCGCGCTTGGGCGCGCCGATGGCACGACGGAACGCTTCGTCGTCGGCCGGATTTGCCACCAGTCGCAACCAGGCCACAAGATCGCGGATCTCTCGGCGGTCGTAGAAGCGAACCGCGCCAACGAGTCGATACGGAATGGACGCGCGGCGAAACGATTCTTCGAACCCGCGGCTCTGCGCATTGGTGCGATACAGCACGGCGGCATCGGCGAAGCGATGCCCAGCGCGACGCCACGACTGCAGGGCCTCCGCGATCGCCTCGGCCTCATCACGATCATCGGCCGCCTCGAGCACGGTCACCTTGTCGCCACCAGCGCGCGTGGCACGCAGCGTCCTGCCGCGGCGAGACTTGTTCTCCGCAATGACGGTGTTCGCGAGGTCGAGGATCGCGGCGGTGGAACGGTAGTTCTCCTCCAGCCGCACGACCTTGGCGTTCGGGAAGTCGCGCTCGAAGTCGAGGATGTTCCGGATATCCGCGCCGCGCCAGCCATAGATCGCTTGATCATCGTCGCCGACGACCGCGACGTTCCCGTGCCCGCCACCGATCAGCCGCACGAACTCGTACTGCGCACGGTTGGTGTCCTGGTACTCGTCGACCAACACGTGTTTGAACCGTCGCGAGAGGCGATCTCGCAATTCCTCATTGGCGCGCAGCATCAAGACTGGCAACACCAGGAGGTCGTCAAAACTCACCGCGTTCGCAGAGCGAAATGTCTCGCCGAGATCTCGATACACTTTCGCCGCCGCCTTAGCGAGCGGGGTGCGCGCGAGCGCATCGTACTCGATGACATCCACGAGCGCGTTCTTCGCCGATCCAATCTCTGCGGCAATCGCCTTGGGAGCGAACTCCTTATTGGAGATCTGATGGCGCTCCATCAGCCGCTTGATCACGCCGAGCGAGTCGTCCTCGTCGTAGATCGTGTACTCGGCGGTGCGACCAACGAGCGCGGCGTTGGCGCGGAGCAGGCGCGCTCCGATGCCGTGGAAGGTGCCAATCCACATTCCGCTCGGCTGCTCTCCCAGGGCGCGCGCGACGCGCTCGCGCATCTCTCCCGCGGCCTTGTTCGTGAAGGTGACGGCAAGAATCTCGTGCGGCGCGATTCCACGATTGGCGATCAGGCGGGCGATGCGCGCGGTGAGGACGCGCGTTTTGCCAGACCCCGCGCCAGCAACAACGAGGAGGGGGCCGTCGCCGTGCTCGACTGCTGCACGCTGGGCCGGGTTGAGGTCGGGGAACGGCGAGGCGCCGTTCACCCGAGGCGTTCCACGCCGAGGAACCGCTGCAGCGCTGTCGGGATCAGCACGCTGCCGTCGGCCTGCTGGTAATGCTCGAGAATCGCGGCGAAGATCCGTGGAAAGGCCACGCCCGAGGCGTTCAGCGTGTAGACGAATCGTGGCTTCTCACCGGGGGCCGGACGGTAGCGGATGTTCGCGCGGCGCGCTTGAAAATCGGTGAACAACGAGCAGCTCGACACCTCAAGCCACTTGCCCACTCCCGGAGCAAAGACCTCAAGATCGTACGTCTTGGCGCTGCCAAAGCCGGTGTCGCCGGCGGAGAGCAGCACTACACGATAGGGTAGTCCGAGGAGCTGGAGCACGGCTTCGGCGTGCGTGAGTAACAGTTCGTGCTCCGCGATGCCCTGCTCTGGCGCGCAGTACCGAACGAGCTCGACTTTATCGAACTCGTGCACGCGCAAGAGGCCCCGCGTGTCCTTGCCCGCCGAGCCCGCCTCGCGGCGGAAGCAGGGGCTGTAGGCACACATCGCCTTGGGGAGGTCTTCCGCCGCGAGAATCTCGTCGCGGTAGAGATTCGTGATGGGCACTTCCGCCGTCGGGATGAGGAAGAGATCCTCATCCTTTAGCGCGTACATGTCATCTTCGAACTTCGGCAACTGCGTTGTGCCGACCATGGCAGCGCGGTTCACGACGACAGGAACCCACGTCTCCTCGTAGCCGGCGGTGCTCGTGTGCAGATCGAGCATCATGTT
The DNA here is from genome assembly GCA_043736095.1 of Gemmatimonas sp. GTDB lineage: Bacteria > Gemmatimonadota > Gemmatimonadetes > Gemmatimonadales > Gemmatimonadaceae > Pseudogemmatithrix. Next base: position 966 of record JAYTDH010000200.1, on the reverse strand, counting down.
CATCATCGAGCGCACCATGCGTGCCCCGAGTCCGCGGTAGACGATGAATCCCGAGCCCGAAATCTTAGCACCGCGGGGGAGATCGAAGAGTCCGAGCTTTTCGCCGATCTCCCAATGCGGCAGAACGCCGTCGGTGGCGCGCGGCTCGCCCCAGCTCCGCACGATGACATTCTTGCTCTCGTCTCCCGCGGGGACTTCGGGGAGTGTCACGTTCGGGATGCTGAGCAGAAGTTCGTCGAGTCGCGCTTGCGTGACAGCGAGCGTAACCTCGAGTGCCGCGATCTCCTCGCCGAGGGTCCGCGCGGCGGCTTGGAGTTCGCTGGCATCTTCGCCGGCTTTCTTTCGCTTGCCGACGTCCTGCGTCACGCGATTGCGTTCGGCCTTTTTCTCCTCCACGTGCTGAATCGCGGTGCGGCGCGCGCGGTCGAGCGCTTCGGCTTCGTCGATTGCGGGGCCGAACGCGTCGAGCTTCTCGCGTCGGGCCATCGCATCGCGGAGAGACGCGATGTCATCACGAACCAGCTTGATGTCGAGCATGACTTAGAACGCAGGCACGCCTGAGAGGAACGAGCGGAATCCGCAGTTGGGATTGACGCGTCCGCTGAGGCGGATGCGGCGCTCAACCGGGAAGATCGAGTCCACCATGTACTTCGCGTAGACCTCCGGGCTTGTCGACGACGCGCAGTACTGCGTCTGCACGCGCACGATGAAGACCTGTCCCACGTTCACGGCGAGGGTCGAGTCGAAGATCCACCCGTTGCGCGGCGCCTCAACAATCGTGTTGTAGACCTCCGAGCTGCGGATGATGCCGATGCGGCGGTTTCCCGACAGCGGGGTGACGACCTGATTCACCGGCATCACGCGGAGGCGACCGTCGGCGTCGATGTCAAACGCGAGATCGAAGGACGCGGCGGCATCTGGGCGCGCCGTGATCCGCTGCGCCACGAGGTGCACGGTGGGGAAGCT
>JAYTDH010000199.1:0-3470 GCA_043736095.1 Gemmatimonas sp. | reverse complement strand
GCTCCGCGCTGAGCGCGCAGGCGATACGTGCCCACGCGGTCGAGCGAGAGCCCAGTGATTGCCGCCGATCCACTCACGCCAGCGAAGGATGTCGTGCCCAAGAGCACTGCACCTGCCGGACCAGAGTCCACCACAATCGTGACGGAGTCGAAGCTCGCGCCGAGGTTACTGAAGACATCACGCGCACCGACCACCGCGCCGCCGATCGCTGCACCGGCCAACACTGGGCCCGCCGGCTGCGACGTGAACGCGAAGCTCGTCGCTCCCGCTGCGCTCACCTGCGCCTCATAGAGCAGCGTGCTGCCGAGCCCATCAGTCGTCACGCCGGCGCCGAAGTTGGTGCCGCGCGTCGTACCGAACGTCGCGGTGTTTCGTGCGAGACCACCCGCATCAGTAAGCACGGTCGCGGCCGCCACGGCGCTGAAGCCTGGCAGCACCGCCCAATTCGTCGGATGCCCGATCTTTGGATTGCCGTACTGGTCGCGCACACGCACGTACATCGTGTCGTTCATCGGCGTGCCCGCGACGCCGATACGCACGTTGTCACCGGTGGGGAAGAAGAACTGGAACTGCGCGGCCGCGCCGGCGACGGCGCTCGCCGTGGCGTTCACCGTGATTCCCCCACCAACATCGGCCTGGATGCTCTGCGCCCCGGCGACGATTCCCATCGTCCAGAGCGCGGATGCCTGACCCAGTGCGTTCGTGATTCCTGATGCACTGACGAGCGAACCTGCGCCCGTGAGGACCGTGAAGTTCACGGTGGCACCCGCAATCGGATTCCCAAAGATGTCCGTCACTGCGAAGACAATCGGCGCCGCCTGCGTGCCCACCTCAACGGTCTGCGTGTTGCCAGAGACAATCGTAAGACCCGTCGCGGCTCCCGCCGTCGCGAGCGCGGTGAAGACGACATTCGCACCGCCCGGGATCGTCGCGGTGATACTCTGCACACCAGCCGTTGCGCCAAGTGTCCAAGCGGTGCGTGCTTCGCCAAGCACGTTAGTCGTGAGCACGCTCGGTATGACCGTACCGCCGCCGGACGTGATTGCAACCGTGACGGAGACGCCGGCGATCTTATTGCCGAACGCGTCAGTCACGCGTACGGCGATTGAATCGGTCAGCGCCGCGCCGACGAGCGCCGTCTGCGCGTCACCAGCGACCGGCACGATTGCCGACGCCGTTGTAGGCACCACGTCAAAGGCCGAGCTGGTGATGACTGGCAGCACGTCCGCGGAGGCCTGCAGCGTGTAGCCGACGCCGGCCTTCTCCAGGGATAGACCCGAGAAAGTCGCGACACCACTCACCGCATTCACCGTCAGCGTGCCGAGTAGCGGCGCACCTGTGGGATTCGTGCCGAGGCCCAGTGTGACGAGCCCGTTGTAATTCGTGACGACATTGCCACCAGCATCGCGCACCTGCACGACGACCGTCGGGCTCAACGCCTGACCCGCGACCTGTGGCACAGTCGGGACGTCGATGAACGCGAGCTGCGATGGCGCGCCAATCGTCGCCGTGGCAGTGAAGTCGTACGTCGCGCTGAAGGCGGGAAGCAACGCACGGAACACCTGACCACCCACGAGCGGGCCGAGCGTCCAATTCATTGTCGCGCGACCCAGTGCGTTGGTCACGACACTCGGCGAGCTCGCCGAGCCGCCGCCAACCACATTGTTGAAGTTGACCGTCACGCCGGGCGTCACGTTCCCGAATGCATCGCGCACTTCAACCACGAGCGCGGTCGAGAGCACCTGACTGGCCGGGCCAGTCTGTGCGTCGCCAGCGATGGGCACAATGACGGTTGGAATCGACGGCGAGATTCCGAACTGCGCTGAGGTGTCCGCAACGAGTGCGCCGGATGTCGCTGCGAGCGAGTGGTTCGATGCGACCTTGTCGACCGTGAGCGTGCTGAAGGTCGCCACGCCTGCCACGGCGGCGACAGACAGCGTTCCACCAAGTGTCGCGCCGCTCGGATTTAGGAGCGCCACCGCGACCGTGCCGGTAAAGCTCGCGGCGAGGTTCCCCTTAGAATCGCGCGCCACCACTGTGACTGGCGGTACCAACGAAACGCCCGCGATTGCACCGAGGGGCTGAGCAAGAAACTCGAGGCGTGCGCCTGCGCCGGCGATGATGTTGATCGCGGTGGACGTATCGGGGACAAGCGTCCCCTGCGTCGCGATGAGCTGATACGCGCCGACAAGGTCGAACGAGATGCCGCTAAAGGTCGCGAGGCCAGCGACGGCGTTCACCGTGCTCGTGCCCGTGATGGAGCCATTCGCGCCGATGGGGAGCGCGAGCCCGACCGGGCCGCTGAAGGTCGTGACGAGATTCCCCGCGACATCGTGGATGGCGACGACAACGGCAGGTGTGAGCGCGACGCCTGCCGTGCCGCTCGTCGGAAGCTGTGTGAACACGACCTGAGTCGGCGTACCAGCCGTCGCGATTGCGGTGATCGTCGCCGGCGAGCCCGTGAGGCCCGCGGAGGTCGCGGTGATAGACTGGCCACCGACCGGCGCACCAAGCGTCCAGCTGGTGGCGATCTCACCATTTGCATCGGAGGTGTCCACCAACGCACTGAGGATGCCGCCCCCAGTGGCGACGGCAAAGTTCACAGTGACGCCGGCCACAGGCACGTTGTCGCTGGCGAGCGTGCGCAGAATGATTGGCTGTGCGAGCGGGCCGCTGGCGATCGCGCTCTGCGTGTTGCCGCTCTGGATTACCAGCTGCGATGCAGGGAGCGAAACGAGAACGAGCGCCGTGTCGGCCTTGAGCCCGTTGGGTAACGCGGCGACGATGCGCGCGGTGCCGCGGTTGGGGAGCCAAGTAACAGCGCCGCTACCCGCATTCGGGACGGACGCGCGTGTGGAGTCGAGCGTGTAATAGACGACCGGCGTGTTGGCGATCGGCGCGTTCTGATTGTCGAAAGCCTGCGCGGTGAAGATCGAAGTAGTGCCTGCGACCTGCGTCGAGGACTTCGGCGCAATCGCCACGCGAGCGGCGTCCTTCCCGACGCCGTCATACGTGATGGGGATGACGATTGGCTGCTGCGCGGCGCCGGACCCAACCGGCGGCGCAACGATGTTTGTCGGTCCGCCGCGGAACACGGTGTCTCCGGCCGTGTTGACGTAGGCCATCGTCAGCGCGAGCGGGAGTCCCGCTTCCGGCGTGTTGAGCGGGAGCGGGACAATCAGCGAGAGCGAGACCTCCTCGGCATTCGCCGGGAAGTCGACAAGGGTGTCGATCGCGATCGTGCCATCCTCGCGACGCAACACCACGCGGACTTTCGTGAAGGGCACCGCCTCGCTCGCGCCAACGAGCGACGCGAGTAGCGATGGCATCTGCGGATCGAGGGAGATCGCGCCGAAGCGCGATCGTCCGTAGTTGACGCCGTTCTCTGGGCCCGTGACTTCACGGCCGCAGGACAGAAGGGACAGAGCGAAGGTCGCCGTGAGAAGAAGAAGGCGACGCTGGGCCGTATT
>JAYTDH010000198.1:0-3671 GCA_043736095.1 Gemmatimonas sp. | reverse complement strand
GCCGGCGGCGACCTGGGCCTCGGCGGATCGCGTCAGTCGCCGCAATCTCCGACGACGCGCTCCTCACGGAGGACATCGTCACCCAGTTCGGCCAGCCATCCTACCGGATCGACCTGCTGAACGCGATTGATGGCGTGACGTTCGCGGAGGTCTGGAAGGGTGAGTGGCAATCGCCATCGGGCGGCATCGGGTGCGCGTCATCGGACTCCAGGAGCTCAAGAAGAACAAGCGCGCCTCCGGCCGGAAGAAGGACAAGGATGATCTTCGACGTCTTCGCTGAGCAACACCTGCTGCGCACGTAAGGCTTGTGGATTGCTCCGTGCCCTGCCACCTCGCCATGGCCGCGACCACGCGACAGACTTCGGGCACCCCGACCCACCTTACCCGCCCGCGAACTCGTCGCCGCGTACCCGTGCCGCACCTCCGATTCCGAAAGAATACCTTTTAAAGAAGGTGTCCACGGAACGCAGTGCATCTCAGAGGACAACATGAACGGATTCGCACAGCGACTGAGCCTCGCCGCAGGACTGCTCGCCGTGTTCGTTTGCAGCACCCCTGCGGAGGCCCAGCGCATGGGGCGAGGCAGCGCTGGACCCACCGCTGGAGAACCAGGCTTTGCCGTGTACGGCGGGATGGCGCTCCCCACTGGTGACGGCGCCTCCTATTTGAATCTTGGGTTCACAGTTGGCGCGCAGTACGACATTCCGCTTCGGGGAGCGCTTGGTCTCCGAGCGAATGCGGACTTTACCCGCTTTGCACATGAATTCGACGATGCGAGCACGTCGTATTCATCTCTGATGGCTAACCTAGTCTACCGAATCGAAACCGGCACAGCACATAAGCCTTACCTGCTCGGCGGCCTAGGAGTCGCTTACGGCAGTGAACGCTTCCTCGGCACGATCACCATTCCCGGACTCGCGCTTAACTTCGGCGCTGGCTACAACTTCACGATTGGAGACACCAAGCTTTTTACTGAGCTTCGGTATGTGATCCCAGAGATGGACAACACGTCTGGGGGGTATCTTCCCATTGTCGTCGGATTGCGATTCTGATTGCGTAGTAGCTGTGAGTGTGGACTCAACGGTAATCCACGAGGATGGCGCGGCCAGTTCACGGTCGCCCCATACTACGTCGCAGCAGTTCTCCCTCACGCCAGATCACCCACCGTGCCATCTCCGCTCTGGACCTTCGCTCTCGCTGTGGGCGTCGCGTATTTGCTGGGGGGAGTCTCGCCGGGCCACTGGCTCGTCCACCGTCGCACCGGACACGACCTGCGCTTGCACGGGAGCGGGGCGACCGGAGCGACCAATGCCTCGCGCATTCTCGGAAAGCGTGGCTTCGTCGTCGTCCTCGCCCTCGACGCCGCCAAAGGCGCGCTCGCGGTGTTGATGGCGCGCGCGCTCGGGATTAGCGAGGGGTGGGAGTTCGCCGTCGCGGCGGCGGTGATCGCCGGACACGTCTGGCCGGCGCAGCTCGCCTTTCGCGGCGGGCGCGGTCTCGGACCGCTGCTCGGTTCGTGGCTCCTCCTCGCGCCGCTCGCGCTCAGCGGCGCGATGATCGTCGCCGCTCTGGTCTGGGCCACGACCGGTCGCCGGATCCTCGGCGGAATAATCGGCGCGGCGGTGCTACCGGCGACAACGTTCTGGGAGACCGGTGCGCTGCCCGCCACCGCCTTTGCCCTTGTCACCTTCGTCATCGTCGCGGTGGCGCATCGCGCGAGCCGCCGATGATGAAGCCCTTGATGAACGAGATCACGATCAAGCTGGCCAGCGAACCCGACGAGTTCGAGCAGATCCATCAACTCAACTATCGGACCTTTGTCGAGGAGATCCCGCAGCACGCGCCCGATCCCGCGCGACGGCTGGTCGACCGATTCCACGACTCCAACCGGTATGTGATCGCGCTCCACGCGGGCCGCGTCGTCGGGATGGTGGCGTTTCGCGCCGAACGTCCATTCTCACTCGACGCCAAACTTCCCACGCTCGACAACTATCTGCCGGTCGGACGTCAACTCGTCGAGGTGCGCCTGCTGGCAATCGAGCCGGCGTGGCGTCGCACGCCGCTCTGCGCCTCGATCCTCGCAAATGTCGTGCATACCACCGTCGCGGCGGGCTACGACACGGCCGTGATCTCGGCGACGACGCGGCAGTTGCGACTCTACCGGCAACTCGGTTGCATCGCCTTCGGACCGATCGTCGGGAGCGCCGAGGCACCGTATCAGCCGATGTACCTAACACTGGAGGCGGTCGGCAGCGCCGTCGAGGGAAAGTCGGCGCTCCGTCGCGGCTTCACCGACCACGGGTCGCCCGTCCCGCGGCCCGTGAATCTTCTTCCCGGACCGGTCCAGCCGCACGCCGCCGTCGAGGCCGCGTTCGCTGCGCCGCCGATCTCGCACCGCAGTCCGGCGATGCTCGAGCAAATGGGACGCGTGCGCGAACGACTCCGGGCGATGACGGGCGCCCGGGATGTGCAGGTGATCCCCGGGTCGGGGTCGCTCGCGACGAGCATCGTGGCGGCGCAGTTGGCACTCGGAGGCGCGCCGGGCCTCGTGCTCTCCAACGGCGAGTTCGGCGAACGCCTCGCACACGAGGCACGCCGCGCCGGATCGCAGTTCGATTGGATGCAGCTCCCGTGGGGGGAGGCGTTCGATCCGGAGCGCGTGCGCGCGCTGGCGGCACGCCTGCCACGCGGCGGGTGGATCTGGTGCGTGCACCACGAAACATCGACGGGCGAGTTGAATCCTGTCGAGGACTTCGCGCAGACCTGCGACGACCTCGGGCTCCGGCTGTGCCTCGACTGCGTAAGCTCGGTCGGCGCCATGCCGGTGGATCTGACGCGCGTCCATCTGGCGACCGGATCGAGTGGCAAGGGGCTCGGCGCGTACCCGGGGCTCGCGCTCGTCTTTCACAACCAGGCGCCGCATTCCGACGCCAAGCGCCTCGCGAGCTATCTCGACCTCGGCCACTGGGCGTCGCGCGACGGCGTTCCGCACACCATCTCGTCCAATCTCGTCGGCGCGCTCGACGCGGCCGTCGCGCGCGCGACACCCGAGCGGATGGAAAGGATCCGCGCGCTGTCGGAGTGGCTCGACGCGGCGGTGCGATTGCACGGGCTCCAGCCCGTGGTCCCGATCGCGCGTGCGTGTCCGGCGGGGGTCACTCTCGCGATCGACGCCGATGCGAACGCCTCAGCCCTCGGCGAGGCGCTCGAGCGGCGCGGGTTCTCGCTCAGCTTTCGCAGTCGGCATTTGCGCGAGCGCGATTGGCTTCAGGTCTCGCTCCTCGGCGACCCGCCCCAGTACGCCGTCGAGCAGTTCGTGCAGGCGCTCCGTCAGGAAGTGGCGCCCGTCACGCGCACTGGGGCTCGCGAGGCAGGGGACCGGCGCCCATACTCATCCCACCCTGATTGAAATTCCTATCCCGCAGGCACTGCGTCCGCCCCTCTTGGTCTCGGATGCGCGCAACTCATCGGTGACGGGTGTTGCAAAGCGAATCGGGCGCGGCACTCCAGCCGCTTGCTGCGCGGGGCGGGCGGGTGCGCGGGCACCTTGCGCCTCCACGATATCCGTCGCAGTGGCCACGCTCACCAGCGCCGCCGCAGCGGCGATTCCATTCCGAGCAGACGCATATACCCCCAGTTGAGGCCGTCAGGATGGGACGGCGATGCCAAAA
>JAYTDH010000197.1:0-2036 GCA_043736095.1 Gemmatimonas sp. | reverse complement strand
TAGCCCGGATTATTCACCAGAGCTGATGAAAGCGGTCGGACGCGGGGGGGACGGCGTGGTCAAGGGGACGGCGCGCCGGGACACGCGGGGTTGAGCGTGATGTGCCGTGCGTGAGGGCGTTCGGCACCTGGAGCGACACGAGGATCGTGACCGACGAGACACACGTCGGGTGGAGTGGCGACGACGGGGATCGATCGGACGGGTTGCACTCAGGCGCGGACGGCGCCAAAGCTGCGGGCGATGGCCTGCCACGCGTGCGGGTCTGGATGGGCGCGCGGCAGATGCAGCACGAAACGGCGGACGGAGCGCGTGACGCGCACGCCGATCTTCAGCAGCACGAGCCGCAGGCGTCCGACCTGGGCCCGCGCGAGCGACGTGCGGTCGGCGCGCAGCTGGAGTTCTTGCAGGAGCACGTAGGCCGCGGCGGTCAGCGTGACGCGGAGCTGATTGGCCCAGAAGCGCGTGCAGCTGGTGCGCCCGATCGCGAGATCGTGATGCAGTTCTTTCAGCCGGTTCTCACTGTCGCCGCGGGCACAGTAGATCTCGCGGTACAGCCGCTCCGGACCGTGCCGCAGATTGGTGATCACGATGCGCGGGTTGTCGCGGAGGTCACGTCCCGGATGGACGACGACTTCCGCCTTGATCACCGCCCGGCGCGGATGCGGCCACGTCTTGGCCTGATAGCAGGTCTCGCCGAAGACCCGTGCCGAGGCTCCGGTGGTCTCCGCCTGGGTGCGCGCCTCGGCGAGCAGGGGCGCCGCGGCTGCCCCAAGGACGGTGTTCTTCGCCATCGCCACGACGTACTCCACGCCGGCCGCCTCGAGCTCGTCGAAGAGCGCGGGCGTCGCGAAGCCGCCATCCAGCCGGACTCGGACGCGGGCGCGCGGAAAGGCCGCCCACACTTTCGGCAGCAGGCGCCGCAGCAGGCCGTGCGCGCCGACGGTCGTCGCGGCGTTGCCCGGACGCAGCAGCGCGGCCACGAGATACTGCCGCGGCTCGTCGTCGATCGTCAGGAAGGCCATCAGCGGCAGATAACACCAGCCGCCGTAGAAGCCGTTGAAGAACGTGAGTTGTTGCGCGCCGTGCGTGGCGTCCTCGGTGACGTCGAGGTCGATCGTCACGCGCCGCACCCGTCGCGTCCGTTGTCGAAGGCGCGCGATCACGGTGTCGGTCAGCGCCTCGCCCATCGCATACAGCGCCCGCGGTGTCACCGCATTCTCGAAACGCGACACGGTCGGCTGCGACGCGAGCCGCCCGCCGGTGATCGGATCGCGATCGAGCAGTAGCTTCTGCATCGGATCGTCTGCCAGCCCGTCCGCGTCATTGGCATCGGGATAGCCGCACGCGATCCCGAAGATCCGCTGCGCGAGCACGTCGGGCCACGCATGCGTCACGCGCGTCGCCGCCCGCGGATCGGCCAGCGCCTGCGCCAACGCCGCGGTCAGACCCAGCGATCGGTCCGCGGCTTTGAGCAAAATCGCGCCGCCATCTGAGCTGGCGTGCGCCTGATCGAAGGTGGCCACCAACGGCCGATCGACGAGGTCCGGGAAGAGAACAGTCTGTGCTACCGTGCCTTCGTTCAACAGCGACGCCTCCGTGTGGCGAAAGGTCCCTCAGCAAGGCCTTTGTACCACTCGGAGGCGTTTCTGTTTCTGCTGAATCACACCGACTCGTGAATAATCCGGGTTAGACTCTCGTTCCTTCCGCGTCGCTCCCACCATCGTCGATGTAGAATCAGGCGCGTTCAAGTTGCATCAGCGGTGTAACCCTGACGTGCAACGGCGGTCCTACAGGATTGAAGCGAGGGGGAGCAGATGGGGAATCGAGTCTGGCTGGTTACGGGCGCATCGCGTGGCATCGGCGCGGAGATCGCCAAGGCGGTTCTTGCCACCGGCGATACGCTGATTGCCGCCGCACGAACACCGTCCACTCTCGCATTTCTCGGCAGCAGCGACCGCTTGCTCCCGGTCCGCCTCGACGTGACGGATTCCGCCCAGGCCGCTGACGCCGTCGCAGCCGGTATCGAGCGCTTCGGT
>JAYTDH010000196.1:0-1592 GCA_043736095.1 Gemmatimonas sp. | reverse complement strand
CTGGCAGCTCGCGTCCATACGAGGGCGCCGTCGCGCGCGTGGCCTGGAAAGCTTCGAAGGAACTGAGCGACTGTCCGAAGGGGTACTCATTCTGCATCGGGTTCATGCGCTCGAACGCACTGTCGATCAGGCCCGAGATGCTCACGAGACCGATCACGAGCGAGATCAGGCACACGGTGTAGCCGTAGAACTGCGGAATGCGATTGGGCTTCTCCACTGAAGTCTCCCGAAGAACCAAGATGCTACCGGTGATGTACCATCCGAGTATCAGCAGAAGCCACGCGGTGGACGGGAGCGCGGACGGCCACTCGGTCGCGCTCACGAAGGCGACATCCGTCGAGGAGTACGATGCGTTCATTCTCGGCCGGAGAAAATGGTGGTCGCGTCAGGCTAGAAAGTATGACTGGGCTGGCCCCCCATTCTGTCGTGGGTTAGCTCCTCGAGACTGCCGAGTTGCCAGAGCCACCGGCGACGTGTTGCAGTGTCGCCCATCCTTCGGAGGACCAACCCATGTCATCGGATCCTGCAGTGTCGCCTACCACGTCTCCTACAACTATCTGGCTCGGCCTCGATGTGCACAAGGAGTCCGTGACGATCGCGGTGCTGCGCGGGGACGCGCCGGCGCCCGACCGCGTGGATCGCCTCCCGAACGATCTCCCGAAGCTCAAGCGCTACTTCGAGCGCCTCAGCGGCCAGGGCCCGCTCCGGGCGGTGTACGAGGCGAGCGGCGCCGGCTACGTCCTGCGCCGTGCGTGCACGGCGTGGGGCGTACCGTGCGACGTGATCGCGCCGTCGTTGATCCCGACCAAGCCCGGCGTGCAACGGAAGCACGACACGTACGACGCGATCCAGTTGGCGCGGCTGCATCGCGCCGGCGAGCTCACCGTGATCCGGATCCCGACGGAGGCGGAGGAGCGGGTGCGGGATCTCGTGCGCTTCCGCGAGACCTTCCAGCGCGAGATCCTCAAGTCGCGGCACTATGTGCTCAAGTTCCTGGCGCGCCGGGGCTGCGTCTATCTCAAGAAGGCGTGGGCCCAAGCCCACTACGCGTGGCTCCGGCAACTCACGGGCGCGGCGTCGCCGCTGGTGGACGAAGACCGCGTGGTCTTCGGCGAGTACCTCGCGCTGCTCGAGTACAAGCTGAGTCGGCGCGACGAATTGGATCAGCGGATCGCACAGCTGGCCCTGACGCCCGCGCTCGCGCCGGCAGTCGCGTCGGCGGTCGAGCGGCTGCAATGCTTCCGCGGCATCGACGGGCATAGCGCGATGGTGCTGGCCACCGAGCGCCGCGATCGCCTTGCGGTCGAGCGACCCGGGTTCCGGCAACGCCGCGAGAATGGTGAAGGACAGCACGGGGCCCACGCCGGGCGCGCTCTGCAGGAGCCCATCGCGCTCGCGCCAGATCGGACTCCGCCGCACGATCTCGCCCAGAACCGTCTCTGCACGGTCAAGTTCGCGCGTCGGGTACGCGATGTGCGCCGTGAGGCTCTTCCTTACCCGCGCCCCCCGCGCCACGAACACCTGCTGGAGGCGATTCTTCACGGCGGTGCGCATCTCGATCAACTGCCGCCTCCGCGTGAGCAGCGCGTCGC
>JAYTDH010000195.1:0-6563 GCA_043736095.1 Gemmatimonas sp. | reverse complement strand
GTCGCTAGCCCGTAGCAAAAACTCGTACAGGCGGTGTTGAGGTCGATGCTCGCGGCCTTCTTCGCCCCGAGCGCGAGCTGTACGCCGGATGAGCTGTTCGGACAGAGCTCTTCGTTGCTCACGCCACCGTAGATGATGAGGTCTACGTCAGCCGCATCGAGTCCTGCGCACGCCAACGCGCGCGAGGCGGCGATTGTGCTCATCTCCACCGCGCTCACGTGCGAGATGCGGCGCTCCTTCATCCCCGTGCGTGAGGTGATCCACTCGTCGTTGGTCTCGAGGAAGGTCGAGAGGTCGTCGTTAGTGAGGACGGCGGGCGGCATGCACTTGCCCCAGCCCGTAATGGACGCATAGGTCATGTTCGTTGGATTCGAGTCGTTCACAGCGGGACGATCGCGGTAGCCTCGATCTCTACCACGGCTTCCTTCTCCATCAACGCTGAAACTTCGACAGCGGACATCGCCGGGAAGTGTCGGCCAATTACGTCACGATATACTGCACCAATCTCCGCGGCGGCGGCGAGGTAGGCCGCACGATCGGTGACGTACCACGTCAAGCGCACGAGATGCTCTGGGCGCGCGCCGTCTTCAGCGAGAATCACGACGATGTTCTGCAGCGCCTGTTTCGTCTGCGCGACGAGTCCGCCGAGCACGAGCTGTTGCTCGGCCGTCCAGCCGATCTGTCCCGCCACGTGGATTGTGCGTCCACTCGCGCTGACGCCATTCGCGTAGCCGCGGGGACGCGCCCAACCTTCTGGCTGCAGGATGCGCTGCATCATTACATCTCCTTCAAGCGGAAGCGTTGGAGCTTCCCGGTGTCTGTCTTGGGGAGCGCGACGACAAACTCTACGATCCTCGGATACTTGTATGGAGCGATGGTGGCCTTGACGAACTCCTGCAGCTCGCGGGCGAGCGTGTCACTCGCCTCGATCCCGACCTTCAGGACGACGAATGCCTTCACGGCTTGTCCTCGGTCCGCATCCTTCACACCAACCACAGCGCATTCTGCCACCGCGTCGTGTTGCAGCACCGCCGCCTCCACCTCAGGGGCGCCGATGTTGTAGCCCGACGAGAGAATAAGATCGTCGGTGCGCGCCTGGAAATAGACATAGCCATCGGCATCCATCATTGCCGCGTCGCCCGTGATATTCCAACCACCCTGAACATAGTCACGCTGCCGCGGGTCGTTGAGGTACCGGCAGCCGGTCGGGCCGCGTACGGCGAGGCGACCGACCATTCCGATCGGCGCGGATTTGAGTTCTTCATCGAGGATGGCGATGTCGTAACCAGGTACTGCCCGACCGATCGCCCCAGCACGCACGTCACGGTCCGCTGCGGCAATGAAGATATGAATCATCTCTGTCGCGCCGATGCCGTCGAGCATCTCGAGATTCGTCTCCTGCCGCCAAAAGTTCCGTGTGGCATCGGGAAGCGCTTCCCCCGCCGAGACTGATGTGCGTAGTGTCTTGAGCGACCAACGGGCGCGATCGCGCGAGAGGGCAATCGCCATCTGTCGGTAGAACGTCGGCGCAGTGAACGACACTGTCGCGCCCGCCGCATCAATTGCATCGAGAAGAGACTCCGGCGTGGCCTTCTCGATCATCACGGCCGCCCCGCGCGCCGCCATCGGAAAACAGAGCAGGCCGCCGAGCCCGAAGGTGAAGGCCAGCGGCGGCGTGCCGATACAACGATCTGCTGACTGCGTCTGGAGCACCTGCGCCGAGAAACTGTCGCACATCGCCATCACATCGCGATGAAATTGCATGCAGCCTTTTGGGTGCCCAGTCGTGCCCGACGTGAAGGCGATGAGGCAGACATCGTCACGACTCGTCGCGAACGCGGCGAAAGGCGAGGTGTGTGCGGCCATGCGCGCCTCGAGTCCATAAGGCGCCTCGCCGAGCGCATTCCCCCACGTTACCAGCGCGCCCACGCTGCTCGGCGCGGTGATCGCTTCGCGGAGTTCATCTTCTAACCGAGCGTCGCAGAGCGCCGCCTGGCACTGTGCTCGGTCCGCGATCACCCGCAGCTCCTTCGCACGCAGCATCGGCATCGTGGTGACGGCGACCAATCCGGCCTTGACTGTCGCCAGCCAAGCCGCCGCCATCCAGCGTCCGTTGAAACCGCGGAGCATCACTCGGTTGCCCGGCACAAGGTCGAGATCCTTCGTGAGCACATGCGCAATCGCGTCCACTTCCCGCAGCAACTCCGCGTAGCTCGTCTCGCTCCATTGTCCGCTCGCGTTCATCGTCACGAGCGCGGGGTGGGCGCCATGCCCATCACGCACGGCGTCGTCGAGGAGGCGCGCGGCAGCGTTGAGCGTCGACGGGTACTCGAAACGCCCATCGAGCCTGAACACCGGCCACTCCGCTGCCGGCGGCAGTTGAAGCCGCGGCCAGGGGTCAACGTGTGCGCTGGGCAACAGCCCGACGGGGGAGAGCTTGAGTGGACGGGGGGCGGGCACGGGGGCCTTCCTACCGCGAGGTGGCGGATTTCAAGGTCTCACGTCCGACAAGCAGACGCTGGACCTCGGTGGCACCTTCGTAGATTCGCAGCGCGCGGACATCGCGGTACAGCCGCTCCACCACGGTCCCCACACGGACTCCGTTGCCGCCGTGCATCTGCACGGCGCGATCAATGATCGTCTGGGCGTACTCCGTGGCAACGAGCTTGGCCATCGCGGCGACGCCCGTCGTGCGCTCGCTGCTGTTGTCGCGCTGCCACGCGGCGCGATAGGTGAGCAGCGCGGCCGCGTCGAGATCCGTCGCCATGTCGCCGATGATCGCTTGGGCCAGTGGCTGCGCTCCGAGTGTCGCGCCGAACATCGCGCGCGAGTTCGCTTGATTCACGGTCTCGTGCAGCGCGCGTCGGGCAAACCCGACGGCGGCCGCCGCGACGGAGACGCGAAAGATGTCGAGCGTGCGCATCGCCAACTTGAAGCCGCTCCCTTCGTCACCGAGTCGGTACGCGTCGGGGATTGTGCAACTGTTGAAGCGGATGGTGGCGAGCGGGTGCGGGGAGATTGTCCGGATGCGCTCAAGAATCTCGAGCCCAGGAGTATCGGCCGGCACGAGAAAAGCGGAGATCCCCTTTGCGCCCACGCTTGCCGCATCGCTTCGCGCAAAGACGCAGTAGAAGTCGGCGATACCCCCATTGGAGATCCAGGTCTTCACGCCATCGAGCTGCCAACTCTCGCCGACTCGCGTGGCGCTCGTGCTGAGATTCGCGGCGTCGGAGCCCGCGTCGGGTTCGGAGAGTGCGAAGGCGGCGATTGCTCGTCCGCTTGCCACCTTGGTGAGCCACTGCTTCCGGAGCGCATCGCTGCCCTCGAGTGTCAGCGCGCCGGTGCCGAGCCCCTGCATCGCGAAGGCGAAGTCGGCGAGCGCATCGTGGGCCGCGAAGGTCTCTCGTAAAATACAGAGCGCCCGCGAGTCGATGCTTGGAAGCGCGCCACCTTGGGCCGCGGGCACGGTATAGCGGAGAAAGCCGGCCTCACCGAGAAGGCGCACCCACTCGCGACACGCGGCGTCGGGATCGCGGTCGTCCACCTGCTGATCGCGCACCCAGGCCGCGGCGCGCGACGCGAGTTCCCGATGCACATCAGTAAAGAAGGGCCACTCGTAGTGCGTTGTCACTCAGTTGCCCTCGAACACGGGACGCTGCTTGGCGGTGAACGCATCGTACGCGCGCCGGAAGTCGTGCGTCTGCATGCAGACGGCCTGCGCCTGCGCCTCCATCTCGAGTGCTTGGTCGAGGGGAACGCTCCACTCCTCGAGCAGCATCTTTTTTGTCATCGCATGTGCAAAGCTCGGGCCATTCGCCAAATCAGCGGCGCGCCGCTGCGCCTCGGCTAAGAGGGCAGCCGGCTCAACAATCGCATTGAAGAAGCCCCACCGTTCCCCTTCAGCGGCGTCGAAGCTCCGCCCTGTAAACAGCAACTCAGCGGCGCGCCCCTGTCCGATAATGCGCGGCAGGATTGCGCAGGCTCCCATATCGCATCCCGCGAGGCCGACCCGCGTGAAGAGGAACGCCGTCTTCGCGCGCGCGGTCGCGATGCGCAGGTCACTGGCCATTGCCAGAATCGCCCCCGCCCCTGCGGCCACGCCATCCACGGCGGCGATGATCGGTTGTGGCGCGCGGAGCATCGCCAGCACGGTGTCGCCGGTCATCCGAGTGAACGCAAGCAGTTCGGTGTCGCTCATGCGCGTGAGCGGCCCGATGATCTGGTGCACGTCGCCACCGGAGCAGAAGTTCTCGCCCGCACCCGTCAGCACGATTGCTCTCACGTCGCTCGCGTGTTGTAGCGCACGGAAGAGATCGCGGATTTCTGCGTACGACTCAAAGGTCAGCGGGTTCTTCCGCTCTGGTCGATTCAGCGTGATTGTCGCCACGCGCGCATCGGCACTCACTGACCAGTGAAAGTGCGTGGCCCGATAGTCGGCAAAGGGACGTCGCGCCGGCGTCAATAGATCGGACGAACTCATACGGGCTCCGGAATCGGACGAACGCGCGACTTGAGCGTGCCGAGCGCGCTATGGAGCGCGCGTCGTTCTGCGGGAGACATCGTCTCAAAGAGCTCAGCGATCAATCGCTCGTGCATCTGTGCCATCGCCTCGAAGTGGCGCTTACCCGCGGCCGACAACCGCACCACTGTCGCGCGTCGATCTTCAGCGACCACGCGTCGCCTCACCATCCCCTCGCGCTCGAGTGCGGCGACAAGCCAGGTGACGTTGCCATTCGTGGTGAGCGTGCGTTCGGAGAGCTCTCCCATCCGCAGTCCTTCCGGCACGCGGTGCAGTTGCGCGAGGAGATCGAATCGGGGCAATGAGGAACCGAACGCGCGCTTGAGCGCAGAGTCCACCGTGCGCTCGACCATCGTGCTCGAAGTGAACAGCCGCAACCAGAGACGCAGGGCCTCGTGGTCGTCGTGCGCGAGGCGCGACTCCGGATCGTGCTGCGGAGCGGCGGTGGCGCCCATCAGGTCTCGAGCCCCATCAACACGCGGGTCTCTCCATTACGATTGCCGGCCTCGGTCTTACAGAACGCGACCACGGCGTCGGCGACCTCCTGTGTGGTCACGAGCCGCGTCTGCTGCGCATCCTTGAGGATTGCCGCTAAGGCCTGTGCTTCGGTGAGTCCTGTTTTGGCCGCGATCTTCGTGAGTGAGCCGGACACAAGTTCGGTGTCCACGTATGCCGGACAGACGGCGTTCACGGTGATTCCCTTAGTCGCGAACTCTACCGCGAGGGCTCGCGTGAGGCCCACAAGTGCGTGCTTCACGGCCACGTAGTGCGCGACATACGGCGCCCCGGCTAGTCCGGCGACGCTCGCGATGTTTACGACGCGTCCGCGTCCCTTCGCGAGCATTCCGGGCATCAGCGCCTGCGCGGTATGCACCGCACCCATCACGTGCACGTTGAACATCTGCGCGTAGAGCTCTGGCGTCGTCTTGAGGAAGGGAATCGTCTCGACGCCCCCCGCGTTGTTCACGAGGATATCGACGGGGCCGAGCGCGGCGATGGCACTCGCGCATCCCTTGATCACTGCGTCGCGATCGCCGATATCCGGCACGACGACGATGTGCGTGCGGGTTTTCACCTCCGCCGCGACTTTCTCAGCTCCCGCGCGATCGCGCACCATCAGGGTGACATTGGCGCCAAGCGCGGCAAGCGAGCGGACAACGGCGGCACCAATCCCACGATTGGCGCCAGTGACGAGGGCGTGCTGGCCAGCGAGTGACATCAGGTGAGTTCTCCCTTAGGCGGGGCGTTGGTCGCCACCGCGGCTAACGTGGCCCGCTCGCGTTCCATGAGGCGATCGAGTTGTTGCTTGGCGGCTCGGTACTGCGCCGGCCAAAGGTCGTCGGTCACAGCATAGCCCACGCGGGCCGATTCCGTGAGGGTCCACCCAGGGTTTACGAGATGCGGACGTCCGATCGCGACGAGGTCCGCGCGCCCCGACGCAATCACGCCATTGGCCTGATCAGCATCGGTGATGGCGCCGACTGCAATAGTCGCGATTCCTGCTTCTTGGCGCACGCGATCGGCGAATGGTGTCTGCCACATCCGTCCAAACACGGGACGCTCGGCTTTCACCACTTGGCCCGCGCTGACGTCGATCATATCGGCACCAGCGGCCTTGAAACGGCGCGCGATCAGCACCGCGTCGTCGCCGGTGTTGCCACCCGAGGTCCAATCGTGCGCCGAGATGCGCACCGAGATCGGTCGATCACTCGGCCACACTGCACGGATCGCCCCAAAGACCTCAAGTGGGAACTTTGCGCGTGAAGCGAGATCGCCACCGTAGTCGTCGCTCCGCTGATTCGTGAGCGGAGAGAGGAATGCCGAGAGCAGATAGCCATGCGCGCAGTGTAGCTCGAGCCAATCGAAGCCGGCGTCGCGTCCCAACTCTGTGGCCCGCACGAACTCGACACGCACGCGATCCATATCGTCCCGCGTCATCGCGCGCGCCTCTTGTGAGACCCCCGCGAGATACTGCGTCCGCGATGGGGCGATTAGCGGCCACGCGCCCTCGGGAAGCGGGAGATCAATCCCCTCCCACATCTTC
>JAYTDH010000194.1:0-20886 GCA_043736095.1 Gemmatimonas sp. | reverse complement strand
CCACTCGCCGCAGTCGGCGCGAGGACCGGCGTGCTCGAAGCCGTTGCCGCCCGCGGCGCCATTCCGGTGCCGTCGCCAAAGAGCGCCCGCAGTCCCGTTTCGAGTGTCTCCTCCATCACTACGCGCCCTTCGTGCGCCACGACCACGCGCTTCAGCTCAGGAATCTTCCCGCCCTGCGCGCGCAGGTAGATCGGCTGCACGTAGAGCAACGACGCCTCGATCGGAATCACCAAGAGCTCGCCACGGATTACCTCCGAGCCGCCCTGATCCCAGAGCGAGATCTGCCGCGACACTTCCGTATCCTGATTGATCCGATTCGCGATCTGTGTCGGACCGAACACCAAGCTCTGCCTCGGAAAGCGATACGCAATCAACTTGCCGTACTGCTCACCATCGTTCCGCGCGACCATCCACGCGGCGAGATTGTCTTTCTGTCGCGGGGTGAACGGACGCATCATCAAGTACTCAGCCGACTGCTCACCCGGGAGTCGCATCACGATGTGCCGCGCGTAACCGCTCTCCACCGCCCCTTGCTGCGCTGCTGGAATCTGCCACTGATCCTCGCGATGGTAAAACGTCTCGGGGTCGGTCATATGGAAGGTCGCATACAGCGCCGTCTGCGCGCGGAACAGATCTTCCGGATACCGTACGTGCGCCCGGATATCCGCCGGCATCGTCTCCATTCCCCGTAACATTCCCGGATAGATCTGCGAGAGCGTGCGAATCATCGGGTCCGCGGGGTCCGACAGATACGCCACGATGTCACCATCGTACGCATCAATCACCACCTTTACGCTATTGCGGAGATAGTTAAGTCCGTCGCCGGTGCGCGCCGAGTAGGGATAACGATTCGTCGCAGTATACCCATCGAGAATCCACTTCATATGACCGCTATCGGTCACGACGAGATACGGATCCTGATCGAACGACAAAAACGGCAGTGCAAGTCCGGCGCGTTCCAGCACCTGCTGATGGAAGAGCACGCGCGTCTGTTCGTCGAGATCCCCAGAAAGCAGGATGTTCATCGATCCAAAACGGACCGCGAAGATAAATCGACGCCAGAACGAGTTAATCGGGACACCCGCCTTGCCACTGTACGTCGAGTACTCGGCGGCATCGCCCTCGGCCGAGGGATAGTCGAACTCCCGCTGCCGCGACGGCGCGAGCACCCACGTGCGATCCAACTCACCGAAGTAGATCTGCGGCCGTTTCACATCAGTCTTGATGGTTGAGGCTGGCGGCAGATCCTTGAGCCAGAGCACCGGCAGTCCTTCCGGCGTGACCTCGTTCGATGGGCCGAGCGTGAGCCCCATGCCGTGGGTGAACGTGAGATGCTCGTTCACGAAGGTGCGGGTCGGCAGCGAGGCGGGATCAAGTTCACGCGCTGAAAGCAGCACGTGGCGGATCGCGCCATTTACCTGATAGCGATCGTCATCGACGTTGACGAAGTCGTAGTACGTGCGAATCGATTGGATCTGGCCAAACGTCTGCAGGAGTGGTTCCCGGTCCCAGAGCCGCACATTGTCGATCGTGGCGCGATTTTTGGCGATGTCTGCCGCGGTCAACTGCGCGTCCGCCTGCAACTCGCGGCGCTCGACCGAATCGAGACCCCAGGCGGCGCGTGTCGCGGCGATATGATGCTCAATCTGCGGCGTCTCGCGGGCAAGCTCGTTGGGCTGCACCACAAGCCGCTGCACCACACTCGGGATGACCGCCGTGACCAGCGCGGTGAGCGCGACGTTCGCAATCACAATGACAATCGCGGCGCGTGCGAGATCTCCGCGGCGCGCACGCCAAATCAACACCAGCGCGCCCACCACAAGCCCGACTGCGAGCACGCGCATGCCCGGCATCCGCACGTGCAGATCAGTCCAGCTTGCTCCCTGGAGCGGACCATGCGTCCCCGAGAGCAGTGACGGGATACCCAGCATCCACGTGCGTACCGCCGAGAGCAACAGCCAGAATGCCGCAAGCATCGCGAGGTGTAGCTCGGCCGATCGCTCGATTGTCAGACGGCCGCGGACCCACGACACATCACCGCGCGCCACGTAGATCGGCACCGACACCAACAACAACGCGATAAAGACGATACCCCACGTGAAGTCCATCCCCACCTGGAGTGCGGGCAGCGTGAATACGTAGTGCGCGATATCACGCCCGAAGATCGGATCGACCGCGTCGAATGGCGTGGCATAGAAGTACTGCACGAGAGTCCGCCACTGTCCGCCGAGCCCAGCGGCGAGCATGAACGAGAGTAGAATCGCACCAGGTAGCGCCGCCACCTGCGCGACCTTCACCAAAAAACGCTCCCGCGTGGCAATACCACCGGCGGCAAGCACGACGACGCTCTCCGCCGAGCGTTCAATGCCGCGCAACGCGAAGCGAGCGTTGCCGTAGATGAACGCGAAGGCGAGCACGCCCCCCGCCAAGCCGAGGACCCACTGCGCAGCGAGCTTCAGCAGGAACACGCGCTCAAAGCCGATCTCGCGGAACCAGAGCCAATCGGTGATCTGTTCCGCCGCGGCCGGAATCGCGAGAAACAGGAGGAACACGCCCACCAACACGAGAAGGACTCGGCGCTGAAAGGCAACCTGCGGGGACGTGGCCATCGTACAACTCCTGTGGGGGGAGCACGACGCGTTGAAGCGCGCCATGCAACACATTGAACAAACAATCAGTCTACGGCATACCGGATGATACCGCGGGTTCAGGGTGCGCGCAGGGAGGCGAGCGATCGCGCCAGGTTCTCACGGGCCGTGGCCTCGAGCGCGGCACGCAATGCCGCGGTGGCGTAGAGCTGCGAACGCCCGAGGAATCGCGCCAGAATCTCCGCCCGCTTCACGCGAAACATTGGCTCAGGGACGAACGCGTACTCGGCGCGTACCTGTCGCTCGTACTCGTCGAATCGCGTGGCGCTCGCACCGAGAATCGCCAGATCGATGTCGCACACCAACTGCGCATCCGCGTCGTCGCTCACCGCCGCGTGAGTGGTGGCGAGGATCATTGCCTCGATATGCGCAATCCGCGCCGCACTGACGCCGCGCGCCGAGAGCATGTCGCGCGCCAGCGCGGCACTCTGAACTTCATTGTCATTGCGCTCCGGATCGAGCACCGCATCGTGCAACCAGAGCGCCGCTTCCACCGCCGCGGCGTCGTGTGCAAGCGTACGCAACTCGGCAAAGCGCGATAAACACTCCTCAAGATGCTGCGTGGAGTGATACTCGCGATGCGGCTCGCGCCAGCGAATCGTCAGAGCGGAATAGTCGGTGGCCGACAGTAGTTCCATGAAGCTAAACCGTTGTGACACAACAGGATACGGCGTTGTGCCTAAGGGAGACGTAGCGATTCACTACCCTAAAGCCTTGCCCGGTATAGACTTACCCATTGACCTCGGACTGACACCTCCTTACTATTGGTAGCTGTGCACAATGCGGGAAATCCTCGCGTCACTGCGCAATAACACCATTTGGAGACATACCCACCATGAAGCGCATTGCCCTTCTCGCCGCCGTTGTGCTGTTCGCCGCTTGCGCCCCCAAGGCTGACGCCCCGGCCGACATGGCCGCTCCGGCTGCCGACAGCGCCGCGATGACGATGGATACGACCAAGACGGATTCGGCCGCGATGGCCGCCCCGATGGCCGACACCGCCAAGAAGATGTAAGCTGCGTCCCCACGGACGTTGCAATGAAGGGGCGGTCCCGAAAGGGACCGCCCCTTCATGCATCTATGCGCGTACGCGGCGCACAAGTTCCACCACCAACAGTGTGCACACATTCCCGCCCAGTGCGAGAATCCCGAGATTGACGTCGGTGACCTGCGAAGGCCAGCTCGGCGCCAATTGCGCGAACGTCACGCCGGTCTGCGTCGTCCACGCAACGACTCCAACGCCCACACAGATGCCCGCGCCCACCGCGCCCGCCGAGACGCGTTGCGCAGGGCCCAGCGGAGCGCGTCGCGAAGCGCCCAGCGGAATGAGCGCACAGAACGCGGCCGGAAACAGTTGCGTGACGAACGAGTAGCCCATGAGGAGCAGCGCAACAATCGTACTTCCCCCGCGAAACGTGAACCAGAGCGCGATGCCCGCCACCACGGGCACCAACGCTTTCGCAATGCGCGCAATCTTTTGCGCGTCACGTTCGCCGGTCACGCTCCGATACACCGTGTCTGCGAGCACCGTTGCAGCGGCCATCAGAATCATCGAGCCTGGCACCAGCGCGGTCAGCACGCCGGCGGCACCAACGGTTCCGACAACCCAGCCCGGCAACGTCTGCTTCACCACACGCAGCAACGAGAGATCGACGTTCGCGCCCTCGAGTCCCGGCACCGCGACCAACGCCGCAAAGCCGATAAAGAACACGAATAGGAGCACGAGCTGATACAGCGGCATGAAGGTCGCATTGCGGCGCAACGTATCGGCGTTCCGCGCGCTGAATGCGCTCGCAAAGTTCTGCGGCCACATGTAGAGACCGAGGGCGGTGAGCAACACCGTGCTACTGAACCACGAGGCGGAGAGTCCCTTCGCTGGGAGAACGAGGAATCCCGGCTTCGCCTGCTCAACGGCATCGAACATCGGCCCGAGTCCGCCAAACAGATGCCACGGAAGCCAGAGCCCGAGCGCGACTACCACCACGAGGATCATCACATCTTTCACCAGTGCCGTCAGTGCGCTTCCGTGAATCCCGCTCACCATCACATACGCGACGAGTCCGATTGTCCCCGACCAGATTGCCATGGTCGATGACACCGCGCCGTTACTCGCTTCACTTACGATGATTCCCAGCCCCTTCAGCTGCAGTACGAGATACGGGATCATCGCGACCACTCCCACAACCGCGACCAACACGCCGAGCGCCGCGCTCTCGTATTTCCGCGCCATGAACTCCGCCTGCGTCACGATCTGCTGCTCCTTCGCATAGCGCCAGATGGCCGGCAGCAGCCAATAACTGGTGATATACGCGAGCGAGCCGTAGCAGAGGATGTAGAAGGCTGGCGCGCCCTTGCCGTACGCCCACCCACTCCCACCGAGGAACGTGAAGGTCGTGTAGATCTCGCCGGCCATCAGCAGGAACATGAACAGCGTGCCGAAACCGCGGCCGCCGACGCTCCAGCTCTCCAGCGTGCGCGCCTTCCCGCGTCCCGCGCTGAAGCCCAGCGCGAGCGCCCCGGCGAAGCTCAATAGGATGATCGCGAGCGCGACCGTCACGCCTCCTCCGCTTCCGCCGCATCTGCCACGCGGTGCGCGGCTGCATCGAGGCGATGGATTGACCACATCACGACCGACGTGAGCAACACCGCCGCGACGGTCCACGCGAGCAGGAGTGGCATCCCGAACACGCGCGTGGGACGGTCCGCGACCCACGGCGCCAGCAACAGCGCCGCGGCAGGGATGAGGGCCAACGCGTGATGCGGACGCATGCTCAATCCCCGGTCCGCACGGTCGTGGCCGGTTCGAACAGCACGACTTCCACCTCATCGTCAGCGACCGGACGATGTTCGGTGCCGCGCGGCACCACGAGAAACTCGCCAGTCGTCAGTTCAACCGTGCGATCGCGGAATTCCATCCGGAAGCGGCCACGATGGACGAGGAACATCTCGTCTTCGTTCGCATGCTGGTGCCAATGAAAAGCGCCACGAAACTTCACCGCCTTCACCTGTTGCCCATTAAGCTCAGCGACCACCACGGGCGCCCAATGGGCCGTGATGGTCGCGAAGACCTCATCCAGAGCAACCCGCATTACGCCTCAGGCTGCGGCGCGACTCCCTCTCCTGATGGTGTCGGCTTGCGCCGGCTTCCCCAATGTCCGCCACGCTCGCGCGGCTGCGCGAGTTGGAACAACCGATTCGTGTAGAAGCCGACAACGCGCTCCTGCACCGACGCGCGCGTGTCCGACGAGTCCGCGCGGAATGGCGCGTAGCGCTGCTGGTCGCCCGAAACGGCGAACCACCACCACATATCCGTCGGGGTCGCACGCTGTGACTCCACCGTGCAGGTGTACTTCCGCTCGCCGTCCTGAAAATCAAAACCCTTGATCATGATGCTCCCGTCTGTGTGAACATGCCCTGCCAACTCGACCTCACCCAGCGCGATCGCGCCGGACGAGGATCTTCTTTCCCTTGATGCTCGAGACCGACAACGCGGCGACAATCTCATCCGCGAGGTCCGCCGGTACCGCGACAATCGAATGGCGATCGAACACCGTAATCGTGCCGATCGACTGTCCTTCAATTCCCATCTCTCCCGCAATCGCACCCACGATGTCGCCCGGACGCACCTTGAGCTTCCGCCCTGCGCCCACGTAGAGCTTCACCATCTCGCCGCCCTTCCCGCGCACCACGCGACCCGGCGACACTGGCTTCGCAGACTTCCGCTCGGCACGATCAGCCTGACGCTCACGTGCCGGATGCTTCTCCTTCCGCGCCTCGGGCGCCGGAATCTCCTTCACCGCCTCAACATCCGCACCGGCAGCGCGCGCCGCCTGCTTCACGGCGGCAGCCGCGATATCGAGCGGATCAAACTCGCTCATGAGCGGCATCACAACGGCACGCCACGATTCCAACCCACCCTCGAGCAACACCTCGCGCAACGCGTCCTGCGCCTGCTCCTGTCGCTTCGCCTTGAGATCTGCGACGGTCGGCAATGCCACCGTCTCAATCGGACGGCCTGTCACGCGCTCGAAGTTGCGCAGCATCCGATGCTCGCGCGGCTCGGCGAGCGTGATTGCCACGCCCGTGCGTCCGGCGCGGCCAGTGCGACCGATACGATGCACGTACGATTCCGTCGCCGAGGGCACGTCGTAGTTCACCACGTGCGACACATGCAGCACATCGAGTCCGCGCGCCGCGACGTCCGTTGCCACCAGCAACTCGGCACTCTTCGCGCGGAAGCGCTTCATCACGCGATCGCGCTGCTCCTGCGAGAGTCCGCCATGCAGCGCCTCGGCGCGATACCCCTGCGCCTTCAACGTCTCGGCAACCTCGTCTACCTCGGTGCGCGTCCGGCAGAAAATGATCGCGCTCGTCGGCTGCTCCACATCGAGGATCCGGCCGAGGGCGGCCGTCTTGTGCGCACGGGCCACGATGTACGCGACCTGCTTCACCTTCGCGATTGCACCGGCCTTCAGTACCTCGTTGTCGATCCGAATCACTTCGGGATCACGCAAATGCGTACGCGCAATCGCGGCGATGCGCGGGGCGAGGGTGGCCGAGAAGAGCGCCGTCTGCTTGTCCTTCGGCGTGTCCGCGAGAATCGCTTCGAGATCCTCGGCGAAGCCCATGTCGAGCATCTCGTCCGCTTCGTCGAGCACTACTGTTTTCAGGTGCGCGAGATGCACCGTCTTGCGGCGGATATGGTCGAGCGCACGTCCCGGCGTCGCGATGATTACGTCCACGCCGCGCTTCAGCGTGCGGATCTGCCCTTCCATCGGCGCGCCACCATAAATCGGGACGGCCACCGCACCGCTCGAATGTCCGTACCGGTAGAATGCCTCGGCCACCTGCATCGCGAGTTCGCGAGTGGGCACGAGGATCAGCGCGCTGGTGCGCTCACGCGGCGGGGCGTTGGGGCGAAGATTCGCCAGCAACGGCAGGGCGAATGCCGCGGTCTTCCCCGTGCCGGTCGCGGCCTGCGCCAGCACATCACGCCCGGCGAGGAGCGGCGGGATTGCGGCACGTTGGATCGGGGTAGGCTCTTCGTAGCCAAGGGCCGCAAGCGCGGCGAGGGTCTTTTCGGGCAGACCGAGCGCGGAGAATCCCGCGCCAGGAACGTCAACATCGGAGGGCGCGCGCGTGGGCATGAAGAAAGATACACTACTTGCACCATGAAAACCGTCGTTCGCGCTGCGGCGCGCTCCCTGAAACTACAGGCCACCGTCCTCGGCAGCTCCGTGACTGCTGTGTGGGCTGGCTTCGCTGCGCAACTCGTATCCAACAACGCCGTACTCGCGTGGGGCATCCACCCGCGCACCAAGCAGGGACTCTGGGGGATCCTCGTCGCGCCCTTCCTGCATGGGAGCCCCGAGCACTTGCTTGCGAACACGGTGCCACTCTTGGTGCTCGGCTGGCTCGTGATGCTCCGCGACGCGAAGCACTTCTTCCCTGTCACCTTGATCGCGATGCTGGGCTCCGGCCTCTGCGCCTGGACGCTGGGCGCACCGGATAGTGTGCATATCGGGGCAAGCGGCGTTGTGTTCGGTTATCTCGGGTTCTTGATTTTCGCGGGGTGGTTCGCGCGCTCGTTCGGCGCCATCGCCATGAGTATTGGCGTCAGCGTGCTCTGGGGTGGACTCGTGCTCGGTGTGTTGCCCGGACAGCCGGGCATTAGTTGGCAGGCCCACTTGGGCGGCTTCGTCGGCGGTGCGCTCGCGGCCAAGTGGTTGGCACCACGGGCGAGTCGTATCGCAACCCTCAGCGACGTCCGTTAAATCGACGCGCGGCCGCGACGAAAATCTTGACGCCGGTTTCCAGCGCGGATTCATCGATATCGAACCGCGGGTGATGGTGCGGATGCACGATCCCGCGCGCTTCGTTGCGAATCCCGATGAAGAAAAAGTTGCCCGGCGCTTTCTGTTGGAAGGCGGAGAAATCTTCCCCCGTCATCGTCGGGCGCATCGGCACCGCGACATTGGGACCGCAGGCGTCGGTCACCACCTCCGCCATCTCCTGTGTGACCGTGACGTCGT
The DNA here is from genome assembly GCA_043736095.1 of Gemmatimonas sp. Classification (GTDB taxonomy): domain Bacteria; phylum Gemmatimonadota; class Gemmatimonadetes; order Gemmatimonadales; family Gemmatimonadaceae; genus Pseudogemmatithrix. The sequence goes on along the minus strand of JAYTDH010000194.1, from coordinate 12,206 downwards.
TGATCACCGGCCGATAGCCGCGCTCGTAGGTGAACTCGTACGTCGCGCCGTGCGCCTCCGTCACGCCACGGATGATGCGCTCCATCAGCTGCGGGATGCGCGTACGGAGTTCAGGATCGAAGGTCCGTACCGTCCCGTTCAGCTCGGCGATCTCGGGAATCACGTTGTGGGCGGAGCCCGCGTGAAACTGCGTGACGCTTACGACGGCGCTATCGAGCGGATCCACGCTGCGGGAAACAATAGACTGCAGGTTGGTCACCACGTGCGCAGCGACGAGCACCGGATCAACCGTCTGTTGCGGAATCCCGCCATGTCCTCCCTTGCCGCGTACCGTCACCCAAAAAGTGTCGGGCGCCGCCATCGCCGCGCCCTCCACGAGGCCCACTAGGCCGACATCCAACTGCGCCCAAAGATGCGCACCGATCACGCGCGTCACGCCCTCCATCACGCCGCGCTGCACCAACTCCTCGGCGCCGCCCGGATACACCTCTTCGGCGTGCTGGAAAATGAAACGAATCTCGCCGGACAACTGCTCACGAATCGCCACGAGTTGCTTCACCGCACCGAGCAGCGTGGCGGTGTGCCCGTCGTGACCGCAGGCATGCATCACGCCGCGCGCCGTGGACGCGAACGGGAGACCCGTCGCTTCGGTGATCGGCAGGGCGTCCATATCCGCGCGCAGCGCGAGGATCGGTCCAGGATGGCTCGTCACCAAGCGCGCGAGCACGCTGGTTGGGGTCGGGCGCGTAATCTCGAGGCCGCCGAACGACTGCAGTGTGTCCTCGACGAACTGCGCCGTGTCGGACTCGTGGAACGAGAGCTCGGGATGCTGATGCAGATGCCGCCGCCACTGCACGACGAGATCGCGCAGGTCGGTGGCAGCGGAAGTGGGGAGCGCGGAGGTCATGGCGTGCCTGGTCGGGGTCGGGCGAAGGCAATGGCTAACACTACCCAGGCCGACGCATTGGGTCTATCGGGGATGGCCTGCGCACCGGCCCCCGTGTCACGGATTCAGCACGTCGCTCAACGGCGCGACGCCGACGCACGTACCTTTTCCGTCCCCTTTCCCCTTCGAGACGATGCCAGTGATTCGCTCGCTCGGCCTTGCCGCGGCTCTCGTTGCCGCCCTGGCCCTCCCGTCCGGCGCTCAAGCGCGCCCCACCGACGGGTACCACACCGCCGCACGCCTCAGTGCGGCCCTCGATTCAATCGCGCGGGCCAAGCCCGCCCTCGTGAAAATCACCACGATTGCGACGACGCCCGGGCGTCGGCCCGTGCAGGTCGTGCGACTCGGCGGCGCAGAGGATCGCCCTGCCCTGTTGATCCTCGCCGGTGCCTACGGGCCGCAGGTGAGCAGCGGAGAAATCGCGCTGCGCATCGTGCGTGAGCTCGCCCGCCGCCACGGCAGCGACACCACGATTACCAAGTTGCTCGCGGCGCAGACGATCTACGTGGTCCCGCGCCTCAATCCCGATGCCGCCGAAGCGTTCTTTGCCACGGTGCGCACCGAGCGAAAAGGCAATGACGCGGCGAGCGATGATGATCGCGATCACGTTGCCGATGAGGATGGCCCAGACGACCTGAACGGCGACGGTTTGATCACGATGATGCGTGTGCGGGCCACGGATGGTGAGTGGATCGCCGACGCCATTGATCCGATGCTGATGCGTCGCGCCGATGCCGCGAAGGGCGAGCGCGGCGTGTATCGCCTCCTCACCGAAGGGCGCGACGACGACGGCGACGAGCGCTTCAACGAGGACGGCCCTGGTGGGACGGACCTCTCGCGCAACTTTGCCAACAACTTCCCCTGGTTCACGGCGGGTTCCGGTCAGCATCCGTTCGCGGACGCCGAATCGCGCGCCGTAGCGGAGTTTGTCTCCACGCACGATGACATCGCGGCGATCTACGTGCTCGGGATGCAGGACAACGTGTTGAAGCCGTGGGAAGGGCGCCGCGTCCCTGGCATTTCGGGGAATCCGCAGGGCACCTCCGCTGGCGGCCCGCTCTCGGCGCCGCTCCCCGAGGACAACGGTTGGTTCACTGAGCTCTCGCGTCGGTTTAAGGCGACGACGGGTTGGAGTGAAGGTCCCACCACCGCAGCGGATCAGGGTGATCCCCTCTCGTGGGCCTACTTCCACATGGGACGCTACGCCGTTGGCTCGCGCGTCTGGTGGCCCGGCAAGGCCGCCGCTGATACCGCGGCTGGTCGTCGTGCCCCAACGCCGGATCCACTGGCCGATGAACGCAACACGTATCGTTGGATGAAGGCGAACAATCCGGCGGGACTCGTCGAGTGGGCGCCTGCTCGCGGCGTGATGATCGACGGTGAGCAGGTCGAGGTCGGCGGCTTTGCCCCCTTTGCCACGCTCAACCCGAGCGCCGGTGGTCTCGACTCTGCAGCAACCAAGCACACGGCGTTCGTCGTTGAACTCGCCGGTCTGCTCCCGCAGGTGCGACTCGACAAGGTGAAGGTCACTGAAGTCGGTCCGCGCGTGTATCGCATCACCGCCGATGTGGTGAACGATCGCTATCTCGCAACGAACGCGGCAATCGGCGCACGCTCGCGCCTCCCGTTGCGCGTGAAGGTCGAGCTCACACTCGGGCGCAGCCAGACGCTAAGCGGTGGACGTCGTCAGGCGTACATCGGCGCGCTCCGCGGCAGTGGCGGACGCGAGAGCTACGAGTGGGTCGTTGTGGGCGAGCCAGGCTCGACCCTGACGTTGACCGCCGGATCCCCGATCACTGGGATCGTCACTGAGACAATCACACTCCGCGCGAGGTAAGCGACCGATGCCGCTCATTCATACGCGCACCGCGCCATTCGCCGCGGCCGCACTCTTGATTGCACTGCCGGTGTTCGCCGCCGCGCAGGGATTCCCCACGCAACCTCCCGCCGTGCGCGCCACGCAACCGCCAGTCGCCGGCGCGCTCGCCGCGCTCGGCTCGCCGCCCAACCCCAAGGTCGCGGTAAGTTGGGATCGCTTCTACGACTACTCAGGTCTGGCCGAGATCGCGCGTCGTCTCGCGGCGGCGCATCCTGATCGGGTGAAGCTCAGCACAATCGGCAAGAGCACCCAGGGCCGCGAGATGATTCTCCTCACGGTCACGAACTTCAAGACCGGTGACGCCGACAAGAAGCCGGCGATGTATATCGACGGCAACATCCACTCCAACGAGATTCAGGGATCCGAGTTCTCGCTGTACACCGCGTGGTATCTGGCGGAGATGGCGGATCGGGTGCCGGCGGTGGATTCACTGCTCGATCGCTACACGCTCTACATCGTGCCGACGATCAACCCGGATGCGCGCGAGCACTACTTTCATCGTCCCAATACGGCGAGTTCGCCGCGCAGTGGCCTTGCGCCGCGTGACAACGATGGGGACGGGCGCGTGGATGAAGACAATCTCGACGACTTGAACGGCGATGGGCACATCACGCAGATGCGTCGTCGCAACGTGAATGGCCGGTTCCGTGTGTCACCCGAGGATGCGCGTCTGATGATTCCCGTGCTTCCCGGGGAGAAAGGCGAGTACGACATCCTCGGCCAAGAAGGCTTCGACAACGATGGTGACGGTCAGGTGAATGAGGATGCCGATGGTGGTTACGATCCGAATCGCAACTGGCCCTGGCGTTGGGCGGCGCAGTATGTGCAGGGCGGCGCCGATCGGTATCCCGGTTCGTTGATCGAGACGCGCAATATCATGGACTTCGTGATCGCGCATCCGAACATTGCCGGTGCCCAGAGCTACCACAACAGCGGCGGTATGCTGCTCCGTGGCCCCGGTGTGCCGCAGGATGAGTATCGCCCACAGGACGTGCAGGTGTTCGATCAGATTGGGCGCGTCGGCGAGGAGATCTTGCCGGGCTATCGCTACATGATTGTGTGGAAGGATCTCTACACCGTCTGGGGCGGCGAGCTCGATTGGTTCTACGGCGCGCGCGGCGTGCTGACTTTTAGCAACGAGCTGTGGACTTCGTTCCTGTACTTCTATAAGGCGGAGGAAGGGGGCGGTGGTGGCTTTGGCGGATTCGGTGATCCGCGCAATCGTCGGTTCCAGACGACCGAGTCGCGCTTCAATCGCTTGCTGCTCATGGGCGAGGCGATGGTCGAGTGGACCGAGATCGACCACCCGCAGTACGGGCGCATCGAGATCGGTGGGATGAAAAAGAACTTCGGCCGCGTCGAGCCGGGCTTCATGCTCCAGAGCGATGCGCACCGGAACATGATGTTCACGCTCTTCCAGACATCGCAGATGCCGCTGGTCGAGATGGACAGCGTGACGACGCGCTCGCTCGGCGGTGGGCTGACCGAAGTGACGGCCGTGGTGGTGAACCGTCGTCTCGCGCCGACGCACACGCAGCAGGACGTCGAGAATCGAATCTCGGCGCCGGATCGGATCACGCTTGCCGGCGGCCGCGTGGTCACGGGCTTCGTGATTGACAACGCGGTGTCCGGCGATGCGACGGAGCAGAAGCGGAATCCGGCGACGATCGATATCGCGAACATCGCGGGTCAGGGGATTGTGCGCGTGAAGTGGATTGTGTCTGGTGCGGGGCCGTTCACGGTGACGGTGGAGTCGGAGAAGGGCGGTACGTCGTCGATGCGGTCTCGGTAGGCGCGGCGACTCAACGGCGTCACCACGAAGGCACGAAGGGTCCCGATCATCGGGACCCTTCGTTGTTTCTGGAGAGTTTGTGGTCGCGCCAGGCCTTCTTCATGTCCGACCAAAGCGTAGCGCCTCTTACATCACCACGTTCAGCAAACGGCCCGGCACCAAAATCACCTTCTTGGGCTCGCCGGTAAAGAACTTTCCGATCGACGCATCGGCCCGCGCCGCAGCGAGCGCTTCATCCTGCGTGATGCTCTTCGGCACGACGAGCTTTCCGCGGGTCTTCCCGCTGACCTGCACCACCAGCTCGATGGTGTCGGATTCGAGCAGCGACGGATTGAATGCCGGCCACCGCGAGTCGAATACGCTCGTGGTGTGGCCGAGCATCTCCCACAGTTCTTCCGCCACATGCGGCGCGAATGGCGCAACCATCTGCACCAGCGGCTCCACCTCAGCGCGCGCCGTTGGCCGCTCGCCCTTTCGCAGCGTGTTCATGTACTCCATCATCGCCGCGATCGCCGTGTTGTAGCTCAGCGCCGGCACATCCTCGCCGACCTTCTTGATCGTCGCGTGCAGCTTGCGGTTCACTTCATCGTCCGCCGCCGCCGTGTGGTCGCAATCGCGCACCGAGGCCCAGAGACGATCCAAGAAGCGCTTCACGCCGCTGATGCCCGCGTCGCGGAAGTCGCCCCCTTCCTCGAACGGGCCGAGGAACATCAAGTAGGTGCGGAAGGCATCCGCGCCCCACTGCTCGATGTAGTCGTCGGGGTTCACCACATTCCCCTTCGACTTCGACATCTTCGCGCCGTCGCGGATGATCAATCCGTGCGCGCGGAACTTCGTGAACGGCTCTTCGAACTCAATAAGCCCTGCATCCTTCATCACCATCGTGATAAAGCGCGAGTACAGCAGATGCAGCACCGCGTGCTCGTTGCCGCCGATGTACGTCGTGACAGGCAACCATTTCTTGGTAATCGCGGCATCGAACGCGATGTCATCGCGCCCCACGCTCGGATACCGCAAGAAATACCACGCGCTATCCAAAAAGGTGTCGCTCACATCCGTCTCACGACGTGCCATCTTGCCGCAGGTCGGGCAGGGCACGCGATACCACTCTTCGTGGCGCGCGAGTGGCGAGACTCCGGAGTCATCCGGCTTGAAGTCCGGGATGTTCGGCAATACCACCGGCAGCTGTGATTCTGGCACTGGCACCGTACCGCAATCGTCGCAGTAGATGATCGGGATTGGCGGGCCCCAATAGCGCTGACGCGAGATGCACCAGTCGTGGAGGCGATAGTTCGTCACCGCCTCGCCCGCATGCTTCGACGCGAGCCAGGCTGTGACCTTTGCCTTCCCCTCGGCCACGCCGAGCCCGTCGAACTCACCTGAGTTCACGAGCACGCCCTCGCCGACGTACGCTGCGCCGTCGAATGGTGTGTGCGCGTCCTGCCCTTCACCGGCGACGACCCGTGGAATCGGAAGATCGAACTTCTGCGCAAACTCAAAGTCGCGTTCATCGTGCCCCGGCACCGCCATGATTGCGCCCGTGCCGTACTCCATCAGCACGTAGTCGGCAATCCAGATGGGAATCAGTGCACCTGTCGCCGGATTCACGCCGTACGAGCCCGTGAACTCGCCGGTCTTTTCCTTGGACGTCTTGCGCGTCACCAAGTCCTGCTTCGAGGCGCGCGCGCGATACTCGCGCACGACGCCCTCCTGCATCGGCGCGGTGAGCTGATCCACCAACGCATGCTCCGGCGCGAGCACGAGGTACGTTGCGCCGAAAATCGTATCGGGCCGTGTCGTGAAGACCTCGATTTGTTCGGTCGAGCCGCGCATCTCGGTCGTCACGGAGACAGCGGAGCTCCCAGCATCGGTCAAGGGATCAATCACCACGAATCGGAGCTTGGCGCCCTCCGACTTCCCGATCCAGTTCCGCTGCGCTTGCACCGTCGTCGCCGACCAATCCAACGTCTCCAAGTTCTTCAGCAGTCGGGGCGCGTAGTCCGAGATCTTGAAGAACCATTGTTCCAAGAAACGCTGCTCCACCACCGTGCCGCAGCGCTCGCACGTCCCGCCCTCCACCTGCTCATTCGCCAGCACGGTCTTGCACGACGGGCACCAGTTCACCGCGGCGGCCTTCTTGTACGCGAGCCCCTGCTTATAGAGTTGCAGAAAGACCCACTGCGTCCACTTGTAGTAGTCGGGAGCCGTGGTATCCACCGAGCGCGACCAATCGACCATCAATCCGGCCCGATCCAACTGCCGCCGAAAGTTGCGGATGTTGCTCGGAATCAGGTCCATCGGATGCTTCCCAACCTTCAGCGCAAAGTTCTCCGAGTGGATCCCGAACGCGTCGTAACCCAACGGCTGAAAGACCGTGTGGCCTTGCAAGCGTTGGAATCGCGCGTAGATATCACATCCGGTGAACGCAAAGAGGTTCCCGACGTGCAGCCCTTCGGCTGACGGGTACGGAAACATCATCAACGCATAGAACGGCCGTTCGCCGTGCGCGATGTCGGTGCGATGGGTGCCACGCGTGGCCCAGCGGTCACGCCAGCGCGTTTCGACCACCGACGGGTCGTAGCCGATCGGCTCAGTTTCTGGTGCAGTCATCAGTCTGTGGAAGGGATTCTGACCAATTTAGCCCCCTCGGACCCTCGGACCAACACGGCCGGCTCCGAGCCTCGCATCCGGACCCACTTCATCGACCGCGTTGCCAACTGGGCGGCGGTCCTCGGAACGCTCGCGGTCGTGACGCTGTTGGCCGCGGGCGCGAGCAATCTTGCCGCGCTCAAAGCGAACGGTGACCTCGTCTGGTTCATCGCGCTGCTCCTCGCGATGGCCGTTGGCGCCTCTGCCCTCGTCTTTCGGTTCCTGATCTCCCCGCTCGTTGGGAATCAGATCCGCGGGCTCGCCGAGGTGGCGGAGTGGATTGCCGCGGGCGATCTCACGCACGCTCCCGAGACCGCCGGCGCCGGCGGACAGCTCGGGCGACTCGCGCGCAGTATGGGCGAGATGAACGACACGCTCCGCCGACTCGCGGGCCTCATCCGCGAGAACGCCACGGTCACCGGCCAGCGCGCCTCCGAGATCACGGCCTCCACCGAGCACATGGCGATGGCCGCCTCCGGCATCGCCGAGACGGCGAGCACGCTGAGCCTCGAGGCGGGCGCGATGGCCGACACAATCCGCACGCTCACACTCGATGCCACGCGACTCTCGACGCTCGCCGCGACGGTGAACGCCGGTGCCGCCGACGGCATCGCGCGGAATCTGCGCCTCAAGTCACTCGCGACAGAGAATGCGGAGATCCTCGACGAAGGAGCGCGCCGACTCGACGAGCTCGCCTCCGGCGTCCAGGAAGGCGCGCGCGCCACCGCCGCGCTCTCGACCGCATCAGACGAGATTCGCGGCTTCGTAGCGCTCGTGCAGAAGATTGCGCGCCAATCGAAGTTGTTGGCGCTCAATGCCGCGATGGAGGCGGCACGGGCCGGTGAGCACGGCGAGGGATTCACCGTCGTGGCCAACGAAGTGCGTCGGCTCGCGCAGACCACGTCGGAGGCGGCCGAGAAGGTGGATAACCTGATGAAAGATCTGATCGCGCAGATGGAGACCGCGAGTTCGTCCAGTGCGCGCGCGCGCGCGGCAGTCGACTCCGTACGCAATGCGACCTCACGGGGTCGGCAAGCATTCACGCAGGTGGAGCGCGCAGTGGGCGAGGCCGATGCGTGGGTCTCATCGATGGCAATCTCCGCGACCAGCGGTCACGCGCTGGCTGGAGAGATTACCACCAAGCTCGACTCTCTCACGCAGGGAACGCAGGCCTTCGCCAACTCGATGCAGGATGTCGCCGCCGCGAGCGAGGAGCAGAGCGCGAGCACGCAGGAGATTGCCGCCGCGGCGAATGCGCTCGTGCAGGCGGCCGAGAAAGTCAGCGGAACGGCAGCGCATTTTAAGACGTGAACTGAAGTGGTGAGCTCCACGCTCAGCGCGCCCGCGCATACATGAACGCACACTTCTCAAGCCGTGCGCCCCGCGAGTCGCAGACCGCGAAATCCGCACCCTCGAAAATCGTCGCGGAGCCGTACTCCCCTGCCTTGTTTACGGCATAGACCTGCAGGTCGAAATTCGGTCGCCCACGGGCGTCGAGTAGCCGCGCCTCAGTCATCGCCACGAGCCGCTCCAGCATCTTGAGGCAGGCCGCTTGCGGTGCGAGCCCCTGCCGCATGAACTCCACGGTGAGAAAGCCGCCGCACACCTTGATGTTCGCCTCACCACGCCCCGTCGAGCCCGCGGCGCCGACCGTGTTATCGCAGTACTGCCCCGCCCCGATAATCGGCGAATCGCCGACGCGCCCCGGCACCTTCCACGCCATGCCGCTCGTCGTCGTCACCGAACTGATGTCACCCGCGGCATTGACGGCGTTCATGTTGATCGTGCCCGTCGAGAACTTGATCGCCACGTTGCCATCGTAGTCGAGATGCGCATCGTTCGGGTTGAGCCGCGCGCGCCAGCGGAGCCAATCCTGCCGCGTGCGCTCGGTGAGCAGGTTCTGCGTCTTGAACCCCATCTCAATAGCGAACTTCTTCGCCCCCTCGCCCACCAGCATGATGTGATCCGTGTAGTCCATAATCGCCTTCGCCACCAAGCTCGGCGTCGCAATCTCCTCGAGGCACCCGACCGCACCGGCGCGCTTGGTGGGGCCATGCATACAGCTCGCATCGAGCTGCACCACGCCGTCGCGATTCGGGAAGCCGCCGAGCCCCACCGACTGGTCGTTGGGATCGAGCTCCTGGATGTTCACGCCCGCGATAATCGCATCGAGCGTATCGCCGCCGCCAATAATCTGATCGTACGCGACCTTCACTCCACGGAGACCGTTGGCGCTGGAGATCACAGTCGGGCGCGCACGCAGGCGCGCACGCAGGTGCGCCGGCGTGGTGCCGGCGGTTCCCGCCGGGGCCGCACTCGCGGACGACGGCGTGAGCGAAGCCGCGGCGACGGCCGCAGCGGTAGTGGCAAGAAAATCGCGGCGGCTGGTCGACACGAGAGACTCCATCAGGTGAGAGAATCGGGCTCGCATATGGTACACATTCCCGCGCCCCCTTCAAAATCGAGCTCTGAATGGCGCAACAGCACCCTCGCCACCCACGGCGCCCTTCGTGCCTTCGTGGTCAACGCCGTTGCTTCCCGCTCTCGGTAGAGCGATGATGCTGAGGTACAGATTATTCGACGATTCACCATTTTCTTTCAGGATCCAACCCGCATGCGCTGCAAGCTCCTCGCATCCACCGCCCTCGCCCTCGCCACACTCGCGCCGATTCCCAATGCGATTCACGCACAGGCTGCGCCGGCCGCGCGCCCACTGACCCGCTGGGAGACGCAGGCCCGCGCGCTCCTCAAAGAGCTCGTGGAGATCAACACCACGCACTCCGTCGGCAACACTGTCACCGCCGCCGAAGCGATGGCGCGACATATGCGCGCCGCTGGCTTCCCGCCTGAAGACGTGGTCGTGGTGGAGAATGCGCCGCGGAAGGGCAACCTTGTGGTCCGCATGCGCGGGCGCTCGCGTACCGTGAAGCCGATCCTCCTCCTCTCGCACATTGATGTCGTCGAGGCCGACCCGCGCGACTGGACGTTGCCGCCCTTCACGTTCATCGAACAGAACGGCTCGTTTTATGGCCGCGGCGTTGCCGACGACAAGGACGAAGGCGCAATTCATCTCACCATCCTGCTTCGCATGCGAGCCGAAGGGATTGTCCCCGATCGCGACATCATCGTGGCGCTCACCGCCGACGAAGAAGGGGGCCCGGAAAATGGCGTGAAGTGGATTCTCGAGAATCGCCCCGAGCTGCTCGATGCCGGCTACGCGCTCAACGAAGGCGGCGGCGGTCGCTTCGTGGAAGGCCGCCGCGTCTCCAACGACGTCCAGGCGAGTGAGAAGAAGGTCGCGAACTTCATCCTGGAGACCACGAATCCAGGCGGTCACAGCTCTGTCCCGCGCCCGGACAACGCGATCTACTCCCTTGCCCGCGCCCTCGCGCGCTTCGGCGAGTTCCATCACCCCGTGCACCTCAACGAGGTCTCGCGAGTCTACTTCGCCCGTCAGGCGGACATCGTCGGCGGCGAGACCGGCGGGGCGATGCGACGCATCGTCGCAAATGAGCGCGATGCCGCGGCGGCGGCCATCATCTCGCGGGATCCCTCGAATAACTCACGCATGCGCACCACCTGCGTCGCGACCATGCTCGAAGGTGGCCACGCGATGAACGCACTCCCGCAACGCGCCCGCGCGACGGTGAACTGCCGCATCCTCCCCGACGAAACGATGGAGACGGTCCAGGCGCGTATCGTCGCGGCCGTGGCCGACACCGCCGTCCACGTGACCGTCGAGCGGCGAGCGGAGGATTCCCCTGCGTCGCCGCTCACCGCCGACCTCGTCCGGACCTTCGAGCGCACGACGCAGGAGATGTGGCCCGGCATGCCCCTCGTCCCAACGATGAGCACCGGCGCCACCGACGGAAGCTTCCTCCGCAACGCCGGAATCCCGGTCTACGGCATCTCCGGGCTCTTTTACGAGAGCCCAAATGCCCACGGGATGAACGAAAACGTTTCGTCCAAGGCCTTTTACGAAGGGCTCGAGTTCATGTATCGGCTGGTGCGCGGACTCACCTCGGGCCCCGGCATGTGATCGGTTACCGCCGACCATCCCGCCCGAACACTCCACCCTCATGAGCGCCTCCCAACTCTCGTCCGTCCCATTCTTCGCCGAACTCCCCGATCAGCTCCTCTGGCATCTCTCGAAAGCGAGTGAACGCGTCGAGTATGCGGGTGGCGAGCGGATCTTCAGCGCGGGTGAGCCGCGGCGTGCCCTCTGGGTCCTCCTCGAGGGCACCCTCGCGATCGAACTCACGAACGGCGAGGGCACGACGCGCCTCGCCATTATCGGTCCGGGGGAGGTGGTCGGCGAAAGCTTGCTGCTCCACGAAGACACGCATCACACCGAGGGGCGTGTCCTCTCGCGCATCGTCGCACTCCGCTTCGCGCGCGAGACGCTCGAGCCTCTACTGAAGGACCAACCACGGCTCCACGCGGCCCTCCTCGCACGGTCAGCGCGTGTGCTCGCGTCGCGTCTCAAGTCCGCCGATGCCAATCTCTCTGGTCGCGACCGCGCCGCGGGATTCGGCGGGCCAACACGGCAAGAGAAAGATCTCCTCGGCACGCGCGATGTGCCGCAGGCCGCGCTCTATGGCGTGCAGACGCTACGCGCGATCGAGAACTTCCCCATCACGGGCGTCACACTCCGCGAGTTCCCCGAGCTCGTGATTGCACTCGCGCAGGTGAAAGAGGCGGCGGCGCTCGCCAACCGCGAACTCGGCAACCTTCCCGCCGATGTTGCCGATGCGATCATCCGGGCCTGCCACGAAATCGAGGTCGGGACGCATCATGATCATTTTCGCGTAGACATGATCCAGGGCGGTGCCGGGACCTCGACCAACATGAACGCCAACGAGGTCATCGCGAATCGCGCGCTCGAGCTCTTGGGTGAACCCCGCGGCCACTACGAGCGCGTGCATCCCAACGAGCATGTG